>NZ_JBHYMK010000116.1:0-9319 GCF_042743065.1 Streptomyces sp. NPDC058872 | reverse complement strand
GCGGCCCCGCCCCCACCGGTCGGACCGAGGGGGCGGGGCCGCTGCGGGCTCCGCACGTCCGTGCCCCGATGACCGGATCGTTCCTTCGTCCCCACCTTGTTGATCACGGTTCCGTCACACGTTGCTGGCATGTCTATGACTAACCACGCTCCGCGGGTGAGAGTCGCAGCTCGTTCAAATAACGTACAGGGGTGGGAAGTTGAATCGAATACATCGTCTCAAACGTATCGATCGGGGAAGGGTGCGAAGCCTGCTGGCTGCTGCCACGGCGACCGCCCTGCTGACGGCGCTCCCGGCGCTGGCGCCGGCGGCGGCAGCCACCGAGCAGGCCGGGAAGCAGTCCGAGGGGGACCGGGCCCTCGCGGCCGCCAAGGAGTCCGGTCGACGGGTCGAGGTGACCGGCGAGCGCTCCGAGCGCTCCACCGTCTACGCCAACCCCGACGGGTACTCCTTCACCCTGGAGGAGGCCTCGGTGCCGGTGCGGGTGAAGGCGCCCGGGGGCGGCTGGCGGAGCCCGGACCCCACCCTGGAGCGTCGGGCGGACGGCTCCGTGGGGCCGAAGGCCGCCGCGGCGGAGATCACCTTCTCCGGGGGCGGCGACGAGGAACCGCTCGTGTCGATCGCCGAGAGCGGGAGGTCGCTCGCGCTCGACTGGCCCGGCGCGCTGCCCGTGCCGGTGCTCGACGGCGCCAGCGCCCTGTACCGCGAGGTCCTCGCCGGTGTCGACCTGAAGGTCACGGCCACCACCGAGGGCTTCCAACACGTCCTGGTCGTCAAGACCCCCGAGGCCGCGGCGAACAAGAAGCTCCGGTCCCTCGACTTCGGACTCAGCACGCAGGGACTGAGCGTGCGCAAGAACAGCCGCGGCGCGCTCGACGCCGTGGACGCGGCGGGCCGCACCGTGTTCCGCGCGCCCACGGCCCAGATGTGGAACTCGGCGGGCAGGGCCGCGGCCGAGGTGGAGCGCCAGAAGGTCGCGGAGCGTGCCGCGCCCCGGCTGGCCCGGGCCGACGCGGCCGAGGCGTCCGCCTCCGGTCGCGGCCTTGAGCCCGGACAGGGGGACGAGGTCGCCCGGATGGACGTCCGGGTGTCCAAGGACAGCCTGTCCGTGCTGCCGGACGCGACCATGTTGGCCTCCACCGCGGCCTCCGACTTCCCGCTGTTCATCGACCCGACGGTGACCTGGGGCGAGTCGGAGCGGACGCTGCTGCGCTCCGACGGCTACACCAGCTACGGCTGGGGCAACGGCACCAACGACAACGGTCAGGGTGCCGGCAAGTGCGGTAGCTGGAACGGCTACTACTGCGGTCCCGGCTACGTGCAGCGGCTCTACTTCGAGTTCTCCCCGGCCAACCTCAAGGGCAAGCACGTCCTCGACGCCACGTTCCGGGTGACCGAGCCCTGGGCGTTCCAGTGCGAGCCGCGCTGGGTGGACCTCGTGCGCACGGACAACATCTCCTCCTCGACGACCTGGTCCGGTCGTCCCAAGGAACTCGACTGGATGGTCGACCGGTACGTCTCGGCGGGCCGCGGATCGCTCTGCGACCCCGACTCCCCGGACGCCCCGATCGAGTTCCACGACAATCCGGAGGAGACCAACGAGAACCTCACCCCGACGGTGAGGAGCTTCGCGGCCGGTGACTTCTCCCGCCTGACCCTGGAGCTGCGCGCCCACGACGAGACCGACACCTCGGCCTGGAAGCGCTTCAAGAACGACGCCGTGCTCGCCGTGGACTTCGTCGGCAAGCCGGCCAAGCCGACGGGGATCGGCCTGGTCACCGGCTCGGGCACGGTCTGCTCCACGTCCGAGGGCAACCCGTCGGTCGTCTCCGACCCCACTCCCGCCTTGACGGCGACCGCGCAGACCGAGAGCGGCGGGGAATCCGGCGCCCAGCTCCGCCTCGTCTACGACCTGGATCACAAGAATGCCGACGGCACCTGGTCGGACACGCCGGAAGGAAACGGCGACGTGCGCCCGTCGACCGGTTACGTGGGGGACAACGTCAAACAGACCCTGTCGTGGTCGACGCTGACCGACGGGAAGCTGTACCGGTACCGGGTCTGGACCCGGTCGTACTACAGCGGTGGCGCCAGCTACCTGTCGGGGCCCTCGAACGCCTCCACCACGGGTTGGTGCTACTTCAAGGTCGACTCCACCGCACCGCAGGCTCCGCAGATCACGTTCGGGAGCCCCTACACCAACTGCACGCCCAACTTGTGCGAGGCCAAGGGCGGACCGGGGACGAAGGGCACCTTCTCCTTCAAGCCCGCCGCGGGCGACACCAACATCGTGTCGTACCAGTACACCCTCTCGTCCATGAGCACGTGGCCGACGGTGAGCGGCTCGACCGCCACGGTCTCGCTGACCCCGGAGCGCTCGGGCACGTTCACGCTCTACGCGCGGGCCATGGACAGCCTGGGTCGTTACGGTGCCTGGAACGCGGTGGACTTCCTGGTCGCGGCGGGACAGGCACCGATCGCCCGGTACCACTTCGACGAGGCGTCCGGCCCGGCGCTCGACTCGGCGACGGCGGGGACGACCCGGCACCCCGCGACCCTGGCCACCGGCGCGACGCGCGACGACCGCGGCCGGCGCGGTCTGATCACCCACGACGCCTCGGGCGTGCCGCTGGCCACTCCCGTCACGGACAAGGGCCTGAGGCTGGACGGCACCACCGGATACGCCTCCACCGGGGAACGGGTCCTGGAGACCAGGTCCTCGTACACGGTGTCGGCGTGGGTGTGGGTCGACCCGGCTTCGACGAAGACGGTGTCCGTCCTCAGCCAGACCCCCGACACGGCATCGCCGTGGACGAAGAAGTACAGCCCGTTCATCATCTCCTACGGCGGGCGCTGGAGCCTGCGCGTCTTCTCGACCGAAGGTGCTTGGTCCCGCGAGGCCATCACCACGGACTCGTACCCCAAGGGCGTGTGGACCCATGTGGCGGGCGTCCATGACGCGACCGCCAAGAGGGTGTACCTGTACGTGAACGGCAAGCAGACCGCCTCCGTGGACGCCGGCACCCCGTGGTCCTCGAACGGCCCGATGGAGATCGGCCGGACCGTCTACGCCGACAACTTCGTGGACAACTTCCAGGGGTCGATCGACGAAGTGTCGGTCTGGCAGCGGGTCCTGACTCCCCAGGAGATCGCGGACGAGGCCAAGCTGCTCGTCTCCGCCGGTCACGCCGGCCTGGAGCTCGTGGCGGACTGGCGGGCCGACCAGGGCAGCGGCACCGACGTCCCGGACACCGGCTCGGGCTACGGGTTGGACCTCGCCCTCAAGGACGGGGCGAACCTGGTCGGCGACGTGATGGTGTTCGACGGGGTCGAGGCCCGGGCCGGCACGGCCAGCCAGCCGGCCTTCGACGGGACGGGGGCGTTCACCATGACCGCCACCGTGGCGGTGGACAGCGCGGCCCTGGCGGACAAACCCATCGGCTACGCCGGTGCGGTGGCCGCGCAGGGCGCCAACGACGGCATCTCCTGGGGCCTGTGGTTCGAGGTGACGGGCAAGGACACGGTGTTCGACGAGAACACCGGGGACGAGCGGATCGTCCCGGTCGGCAAGTGGCACTTCGGAACCCACCGTCCGGACTGGGAGGGCGGGTTCGAATCCGTGGTCTCCGACGAGGTGGCCGCCCTGGACACCACGGTGCGGCTCACGGGCGTGCACGACCCCGTCGCCGGAACGATCAGCCTCTATGTCGGGCGTGACCAGAACGGCACGGACAAGCCCTTCACGGCGCTGAAGGGCAGTGGGTCCGTCCACGTCGGCAGTGCCTGGATCGACTGGTACTACGGCGACTTCCTGCCCGGACGGATCGGCGAGGTGCGTCTGTTCGCGGGCGCCGTCGCCGGTTCGGACCAGATCGAAGCGCAGATCGGCGACTGATCGTCGTGAGGGGCGGGACGCGGTCCGCGTCCCGCCCCTCGACCGGGCGGCACCCGCCCGGTCGAGGGGCACGGGCCGCCCCCGGAAGGGCCGCGTCCGGGGTGTCGCGGCCCCCACTCACCCGCCGGAGCGGCTCCGAGGGCCCGACCGCTGCAAGAGGTTCCGGCAACCGGTCTCCGGCATCCCCGTGGGAAGGGTCAGTACGTGAGGACGGCCGGGTCGGTGACGTCCGCGGCGCCCGTCTCCACGTGGCCGGCGAGGCGGCGGAGGAAGTCGGCGGACGCGGAGGACGTGATCGTCACGTCGTACCAGCGGTGGCCGGAGGACAGGACGACGGTGCGGGTCGCCGTGGTCCCCCCGGGGACCGTGACCGTCTGGACGGAGCCCGTGTAGGCGTCGGTCAGGGTGAGGCCGACCTCGGTGGTGGTCCCGTTGCTGAACGTCAGGTCCAGGTTTCCGGTGGCCGCGTCGTGGCGGGCCGTCACCTCGGGGACCGCGGTCGTGCCGGGGGAGCGGAAGTGGCGGAGGAAGCCGTTGGGGCCGTGGACCGTGAGGTCGGTGAGGCCCTTGGAGTACTTGGTGTTCCAGGTGTCGGCGATCGACGTGCCCGCCTCCGTCGTGTAGGTCCAGGGGGCGTCCGTGCGGTTCGCCGAGGTCACGTAGAACTGGGCGCCCGCGTCGGGGCCGCCGCTGAAGGAGAGGCGGAAGGTGCCGGCCGAGGCGTCGGCGGCGCCGTCCACGTACGGGGCGTACGGCAGAGGCCTGGTGGGCTTGGCGCCGGGCTCCTGGCGCGGCATCGTGCCGACCCTGGGGGCGGTGGCCGGGAAGTCGGGGTGGCGGTTGCGGTCCGGCGGGTAGTACCCGTCGGTCGACGGCAGCGCTGCCGGCTGGGTCTGGCTGCGGGTGAAGTCGAAGGCCGAGGTCAGGTCGCCGCAGACGGCCCGCCGCCAGGGGGAGATCTGGGGCTCGTGCACCCCGAAGCGGCTCTCCATGAAGCGGATGACCGAGGTGTGGTCGAAGGTCTCGGAGCAGGTGTAGCCGCCGGTGGACCACGGGGAGACGACGATCATCGGGACGCGGGGGCCGAGGCCGTACGGACCGGCGGCGTACCCGATGCTGCCGGGGAAGTGGTCGAGTGCGGTCGGGACGGTGGAGAGGCCCTGCGCGGCCGAACCGGGCACGTACGGCGGGACCACGTGGTCGAAGAAGCCGTCGTTCTCGTCGTAGGTGACGAACAGGGCGGTCCGCGCCCACACGTCCGGGTTCGAGGTCAGTGCGTCCAGGACCTGGGAGATGTACCAGGCGCCGTAGTTGGAGGGCCAGTTGGAGTGCTCGGTGAAGGCCTCGGGGGAGGCGATCCAGGAGATCTTGGGCAGTCGGTCGGCCTGGACGTCGGCGCGCAGGATGTCGAAGAAGCCCTCGCCGGCCTTGGCGTTGGTGCCGGTGCGGGCCTTGTCGTACAGGGGGTTGCCGGGCTGGGCGTTGCGGTAGGCGTTGAAGTAGAGGAGCGAGTTGTCGCCGTAGTTACCCCGGTAGGCGTCGTTGATCCATCCCCAGGAGCCGGCGGCGTTCAGGCCGTCACCGACGTCCTGGTAGACCTTCCAGGAGATTCCGGCCGCCTCCAGGCGCTCCGGGTAGGTGGTCCAGCCGTAGCCCGCCTCCGCGTTGTTGAGGACGGGGCCGCCGCCGGTGCCGTCGTTGCCGGTGTGACCGCTCCACAGGTAGTAGCGGTTGGGGTCGGTGGAGCCGATGAACGAGCAGTGGTACGCGTCGCAGATGGTGAAGGCGTCGGCGAGCGCGTAGTGGAAGGGGATGTCCTCGCGGGTGAGGTACGCCATCGTGGCCTTGGTCTTGGCCGGCACCCACTGGTCGTACGCGCCGCCGTTGAAGGCCTTGTGGCCGCCCGCCCAGTCGTGGTTGAGGCCCTGGAGGAACTCCATGCCGAGTTGGTCGCTCGACGGCCGGAAGGGGAGCGTGACCTTCTTGCCGTCGGCCTGGTTCCAGACCGACTTCCCGCTGGGCAGCGTCACGGGACGCGGGTCGCCGAAGCCCCGTACGCCCTTCATCGACCCGAAGTAATGGTCGAAGGAACGGTTTTCCTGCATCAGGACGACGATGTGCTCGACGTCCTGGATCGTCCCGGTGGAACCCTGCGCCGGTATCGCGGCGGCGCGGGCGATGCTCTCCGAGAGGAGGGTGAGCGCGGCGGCGCCGCCGGTCAGTTGGAGGAACCGGCGGCGGTTGAGGTCGACCATGGGGGGATTTCTCCTCCGGTGTGAGTGCGGGCGGTGGACGTGCGGGTGTCCGTGCCGTGCGGGTGCGGTCGCGCGGTGGTCGGCCGGACCGGCCGACGGGCGCCCCAAGGAGAGCGCCCGTGGACCACTGCCCGGCAGCCGTCCCATGACTGCCCGTCGTACGGCAGACGAATCCCCCGTGCCCGAACGTGAAAACTCACAACCGAACGCCCCCGGTGGGTCGATGACCCCCAGGGGCGGATGAGAACCAACAGAAAACTACTCGACGACGAGCTCGACCCGGATGTTGCCGCGGGTCGCCTTGGAGTACGGGCAGAACGCGTGGGTCTTCTCCAGCAGGGCGAGTCCCGCCTCGCCCTGGAGGTGGTCGGGGAACTCGGCGCGCATCACGACGGCCAGGCCGAAGCCGCCGTCCGCGGGGTCCTTGCCGATGGAGACCTCGGCGGTGACGGAGGCTTCCGAGATGTCGATCTTCTCCTGGCGGGCGACCAGTCCCATGGCGCTGGTGAAGCAGGCCGCGTACCCGGCGGCGAAGAGCTGTTCCGGGTTGGTGCCCTGGCCGTTGCCGCCGAGGGCCTGCGGGTGGGCGAGGGGGAGGTCGATGTGGCCGTCGGAGCTGACGGCGCGGCCCTCGCGTCCGTTGGCGGTGGCGACAGCGGTGTAGATCGCGTCCATGGTCTTCCGTCCTCCTGGCTTCTGGGTCCCGGTCCCGAGGCGTCCCGGTGCGGCTGCGCCGGGGTCCGGCGCGGCTGCATCTATTAATAGCGCACAATTTGATTGTGCACAACTTAATCGTGCGTCGGGAGGCTCGCGTATCCTGGAGCCATGGAGACGCTCGACACCGTCCCGGACGAGGACTTCCTCCGGCTCGACCACCAGATCTGCTTCTCGCTCCACGCGGCGACCCGCGCCTTCAACGGCGTCTATCGCGAGGCCCTCAAGGAGCTCGGGCTCACCTACCCCCAGTACCTCGTCATGCTCGTGCTCTGGGAGCACCGCGAACTGTCCGTGAAGGGCATCGGCGAACGGCTGCGGCTCGACTCGGGAACCCTGTCGCCGCTGCTCAAGCGCCTCGAAGCGGCCGGATATGTCGAGCGGCGCCGCAGTCCCGAGGACGAGCGGTCGGTCACCGTGCGCCTCACCGACGACGGGGCCGCCCTGCGGGAGGCGGCGCTCGGGGTTCCGCGCCGGATCGCTGCGGCGACCGGCCTCGGTCTGGACGAGATCCGCGCGCTGCGGGCGGGGCTCGACGCCCTCGCCGCCCGCCTCGACGGCGTCGCGCCGGAGGACCTCACCTCCTGTGCCACCCCCCGCTGACCCGTCGCGACGCACCCGTCCACGGGGGCGTCGGCGGGAGGGGCGGACGGCCGGCGTGCCGGGCGGTCCCGGGCGGGCGGGTGCACCTCGGGAAAGGTAAGGACCACTGGCCCGTCTCATCCCTATACTCGCTCCATGCCCGAGATCACCATCCGACGCGCCACCGCCGTCGACTCGCAGCGGCTCACCCGGCTCGTCCGGAAATCCGGCGCCTACCGGGGGGACTACGCCCCCATGGTCGCCGGGTACCAGGTCGGCGGTCCGTACATCGAGCACCACCCCGTCTTCGTGGCCGCGGACGACACCGACGACGGCCGTGTCCTCGGCTTCTACGCGCTCCTCGTCGACGAGGCCGAGCTCGACCTCGCCTTCGTCGCCGACGGCGCCCAGGGCCTCGGCATAGGACGGCTCCTCATGGAGCACATGACCGCACAGGCCAAGGCCGCCGGGCTCCGGTCCGTCCGGGTCGTGGCCCACCCGCCGGCCGAGGAGTTCTACCTGCGGACCGGCGCCGTGCGCACCGGAACCGTGCCGGCCGCCGGGCGCATCCACTGGGAGCGCCCCGAGCTGCGGTACGACCTCGCGTGACCGCGGCCCAGGAGCAGGACCGTCGCAGGGTCCTGGCCGACCTCACCCCGCTGCGCACCTCCGCGCACTACCGACGCCTCTGGTTCGGAAGCACCGTCTCCTGGGTCGGGCAGGGAATGACGGCGCTCGCCGTCTCCCTCCAGGTGTACGACATCACCCGCTCGTCCTTCTCGGTCGGCCTCGTCGGGCTCTTCTCCCTCGTCCCGCTGATCGTCTTCGGCCTGTACGGCGGCGCCATCGCCGACACCGTCGACCGCCGCAGACTCGGCCTCGTCAGTGCGAGCGGCTCCGCCGTGCTGTCCGTGGCCCTGGCGGCCGCCGCGTTCGCCGGCTTCCACCACGTCTGGTTCCTGTACGGCACCGTCGCCCTCCAGGCCGTGTGCGCCGCACTCAACTCGCCGGCCCGCAGTTCGATGATCCCCCGGCTCCTCCCGCCCGAGCAGCTGCGCGCGGCCAATGCGCTCAACTCGATGGTCATGACCTTCGGCACGCTCGTCGGGCCCAGCCTCGGCGGTCTGATCGTCGGCCTCGCGGGCTACCAGACCGCGTACCTCGTGGACGCCGTCGCCTTCTCCGCGAGCCTCTACGCGATGTGGCGGCTGCCCGCCATGCTGCCCGAGCGGTCCGGGGGCAAGCGGGCCTCGGTCCTCGACGGACTGCGGTTCCTGGCCACCCGACCCAACCTCCGCATGACGTTCTTCTCGGACTTCTGCGCGATGATCCTCGCCCACCCCCGCGCCCTGTTCCCGGCCCTCGCCGTCCTCTGGTACGGCGGAGACGCGAAGACCGCCGGACTCCTGGTCGCGGCACCCGCCTTCGGCGCGCTCCTCGGCGGCGTCCTGTCCGGCTGGCAGGGTCGCATCCGCCACCACGGGCAGGCGATCCTGCTCGCCGTCGCCGGCTGGGGCACCGCCATCACGGTCTTCGGGCTGACCCGGAACCTCTGGCTCGGGCTGCTGCTGCTGGCCCTCGCGGGCTACTGCGACACCGTCTCGATGATCTTCCGGAACACGATGATGCAGGTCGCCGCGCCGGACGAGATGCGCGGCCGGCTCCAGGGCGTCTTCATCGTGGTCGTGGCGGGCGGGCCCCGGCTCGGCGACTTCCTCGCGGGCTCCGTCGCGAACCTGACCTCGCCGGCGGTCGCCGTCGTCGGGGGCGGAGTCGCCTGTGTCCTCGCGGTCGGGCTGCTCGCCCTGCACGGCCGGGGGTTCCGCCGCTACGACGCCCTCGACCCGACCCCGTGAGCCGCGGTGCCCGGGAC
>NZ_JBHYMK010000115.1:0-9473 GCF_042743065.1 Streptomyces sp. NPDC058872 | reverse complement strand
CGGTCCGATGGGACCGGGGCGGCCCTTCGCGTGCCCACGGAACCGGGTTCAGCGCTTCGAGCCGTCCACGATCACCGGGGCGGAGCCGCCGCTCCCACAGGGCACCGCGTAGACCGGGTTCTTCGCCGCGGCCTCCTTGTACGCGTCGATGCACTGGTTCATCAGGACCTTGTCCGTCAGCGAGTCGTTGAGGATCTTGTTGGCGCGGGCGATGCCCTCCGCCTCGATGCGGCGCCGGTCAGCCTCGGCCTTGGCGGTGCGGGCGGCCTCGGTGGCCCGCTCGGTCGCCTGTTCCTGCTGGATCTTGCGGTCGATCTGGCCCTGGAGGGCGTCCGAGGGCTTCACATTGCGCAGGTTGACCGTGGTCACGTCGATGCCGCGCGGAGCCAGACGCTCCTTGATCAGGACGCCGAGCTCGGCATTGATCTTCTCGCGGCCGGAGGCGTAGCCCTGCTCACTGGTGTAGCGCGCGAAGACGTTGCGGACGATCTCCCGGCTGTCGGGGTAGACGAGCCGCTGCTGGATGGCGTCCTCGCTGCCCGCCAGCTTGTACAGCTCGACGGCCTTGGACGGGACGACGGCCCACTTCACCGTGACCTCGACGTACATGACGCCGCCCTGCGAGGAGCGGACCTCGACCACGTCCTTGTCCGAGAGGTTGAGGTCGACCGGCCGGGTGGAGAAGGTCGTGACGTCGGTGAACGGCGACTTCACGTGCAGTCCCGAGGTCATGGGCGAGCCGACCCGGCCGAACGCGACCGGCACGCCGACCTCGTAGGCGCTGACCACATAGGTCATGCTCACGAGGAACGAGAAGAGACCGGCCAGGACCGCGCCGAGGGCCCCGAACTTCAGCCCGCTCGAATCACTGGCGCGACCGACGAAGAACAACACCGCTGCGGCGATGACGAGCAGCACGGCTATGACGAACACGAGCATTCCCCCTGAAGCGACGAACCGATTGCCAGCGGAGCCTAAGACACGGGAAAGCCGCCGCACACTCCCGGGGCACGACCGGCAGGGGTGCTCGCCCCCGACGACGGGGCTCCCCGGCCCCGGAGGCGGGCTCCCGGAGACGGCTCCGGAGGCGGGGCTCCCCGGAGGCGGGCTCCCGGTGCCGGTGCGGCCCCCAGGCCCCCAGGGCCTCAGGGCCTCAGGGCGAACCGCGCTCCCCCAGGTACTCCAACTGCGCCCGCACGGACAGCTCGGCCGCCGGCCACAGGGAACGGTCCACGTCCGCATAGACGTGGGCCACCACGTCCGCCGCCGTCCGGTGGCCGCTCCGGACCGCCGATTCGACCTGCGCGAGCCGACCCGCGCGGTGGGCGAGGTAGAACTCCACGGCACCCTGCGCGTCCTCGAGGACCGGCCCGTGCCCCGGCAGGACCGTGTGCACCCCGTCGTCGACGGTCAGCGAGCGCAGCCGCCGCAGCGAATCCAGATAGTCGCCGAGCCGCCCGTCCGGGTGCGCGACCATCGTCGTGCCGCGCCCCAGGATCGTGTCGCCCGTCAGCACCGCCCGGTCGGCGGGCAGGTGGAAGGAGAGCGAGTCCGAGGTGTGTCCGGGTGTCGGAACGATCCTCAGCTCCAGTCCGCCGACCGTCACCACGTCGCCCGCGCCGAGCCCTTCGTCGCCGAGCCGCAGCGCCGGGTCGAGGGCCCGCACGGCCGTACCGGTCAGCTCGGCGAAGCGACCGGCGCCTTCCGCGTGATCCGGGTGGCCGTGGGTCAGCAGGGTCAGCGCGATGCGCTTGCCGAGCTTCTCCGCGGTGTCGACGACGTGCCGGAGGTGGCCCTCGTCGAGGGGGCCGGGGTCGACGACGACGGCGAGTCCGGAGTCGGGCTCGGAGAGCAGCCAGGTGTTGGTTCCGTCGAGGGTCATCGCGGACGGGTTCGGCGCCAGGACGTTGACCGCGCGGGCGGTCGCGGGCCCGGACTCCACGAGTCCGCGCGGCTGGCCGGGCAGGGCGGCGGCGGCGCTCATCAGGCGCCCCCGGTGGGGATGACCTTGGTGAACTCCTCGTGCCCCGGCCAACTCAGGACCAGCCCGCCGTCCTCCAGACGGGCCTGGGCGAGGACGGGGGCCAGGTCCTGCCCCTCCGCTGCCGCGGGCACCTCGGCGGCCGTCCGGTACGGCTCCAGGGTGCGCAGGGTCGAGATCGTCGGCGGCATCATCGTCAGCTCGCCCCGGTCGTAACCGGCGGCGGCCTCGGCCGGGCGGATCCACACCGTGCGGTCGGCCTCGCCGGAGACGTCCCGGGTGCGCTGCCCGGCCGGGAGCGCCGCCACGAAGAACCAGGTGTCGAAGCGGCGCTGCTCGAATTCCGGGGTGATCCAGCGGGCCCACGCACCGAGCAGGTCCGAGCGCAGCACGAGTCCGCGCCGGTCGAGGAAGTCGGCGAAGGACAGCTCCCGGGCGACGAGGGCCACCCGGTCCCGCTCCCAGTCCTCTCCGGTGGTGTCGCCGACGACGCCCTCCGCGGTCTCCCCGGCGAGCAGCACGCCCGCCTCCTCGAACGTCTCGCGCACGGCTGCGCAGACCACGGCCTGTGCCTGCGCGGGATCGTCGAGGCCGAGCCGGTCCGCCCAGGCCTCCAACGAAGGGCCGGCCCAGCGCACCGGCTGTTCGTCCCTCGGGTCGACGCCGCCGCCGGGATAGGCATACGCGCCGGCCGCGAAGGCCATCGACGTGCGCCGGCGCAGCATGTGGACCTCGGGACCGGCGGCCCCGTCCCGCAGCAACAGGACGGTGGCGGCGCGGCGCGGCGTCACCGGGGTGATCTCTCCGGCGGCGAGGGCCCGGATCCGGTCGGGCCATTCCGGCGGGTACCACTGACCATTCGACTGACCATTCGACATGGCCGGATGCTATGCGGAAGCACAGAAATGCACGAGGGCCGGCCGTCCCGTCGGGACGACCGGCCCTCCGTTCGGGAACCGGTGATCAGGCTTCGACCAGCTCGACCTGGACCTCGACCTCGACCGGCGCGTCGAGCGGCAGCACGGCCACTCCGACGGCACTGCGCGCGTGCACGCCCTTGTCGCCGAGGATCTCGCCGAGCAGCTCGCTGGCGCCGTTGATGACGGCGGGCTGGCCGGTGAAGTCGGCGGCGGAGGCGACGAAGCCGACGACCTTCACGACGCGCTTGATGCGGTCCAGGTCACCGGCGACCGACTTCACGGCCGCGAGGGCGTTGAGCGCGCAGGTGGCGGCGAGCTGCTTGGCCTCCTCGGGGGTGACCTCGGCGCCGACCTTGCCGGCCATCGGAAGCTTGCCCGCGACCATCGGGAGCTGGCCCGAGGTGTAGACGTACGCACCGGACTGCACGGCCGGCTGGTAGGCGGCGAGCGGCGGCACGACCTCGGGCAGCTTCAGGCCGAGCTCGGCGATCCGCGCCTCGACGGCCCCGCTCACGACTTGGCCCGCTTCAGGTAGGCCACGAGCTGCTCGGGGTTGTTCGGCCCGGGCACGACCTGGACGAGCTCCCAGCCGTCCTCGCCCCAGGTGTCCAGAATCTGCTTGGTCGCGTGCACCAGAAG
This sequence comes from Streptomyces sp. NPDC058872, assembly GCF_042743065.1. NCBI lineage: Bacteria > Bacillati > Actinomycetota > Actinomycetes > Kitasatosporales > Streptomycetaceae > Streptomyces > Streptomyces sp. NPDC058872. The sequence goes on along the minus strand of NZ_JBHYMK010000115.1, from coordinate 5,933 downwards.
CGGCACCGTGACGTACTCCCACTTGGTCATGGGGCCGACTGTATCCGTTGCCGGGCCGGCTGCTCCCCGAGGCGGTCCGCCACGGGCGCCCGCGACGCCCTCCGGCTGCTCCCCGGGGCTCCCCCTAGGTGACTTCTCCGGGGCGGCCTGCTGATTGGGCGCAGCCGCCAGTGGTTAGGCTCGACAGCGTGAGCAGGCTCCAGGTCGTCAGCGGCAAGGGCGGTACCGGTAAGACGACGGTGGCCGCCGCCCTCGCGCTCGCCCTCGCCACGGAGGGGAAGCGGACCCTCCTCGTCGAGGTCGAAGGCAGACAGGGCATCGCGCAGGTCTTCGAGACGGAAGCGCTTCCGTACGAGGAGCGCAAGATCGCCGTCGCGCCGGGCGGCGGCGAGGTGTACGCACTGGCGATCGACGCCGAGCGGGCGCTCCTCGACTACCTCCAGATGTTCTACAAGCTGGGTGGTGCCGGGCGGGCCCTGAAGAAGCTCGGCGCGATCGACTTCGCGACGACGATCGCACCGGGCGTCCGGGACGTGTTGCTGACCGGCAAGGCGTGCGAGGCGGTCCGGCGGCGCGAGAAGCACGGCGGCCCCACCTACGACCACGTGGTGATGGACGCGCCGCCGACCGGCCGCATCACCCGCTTCCTCAACGTGAACGACGAGGTCGCGGGCCTGGCGAGGATAGGCCCGATACACAACCAGGCACAGGCCGTCATGCGGGTCCTCAAGTCCCCCGAGACCGCGGTCCACCTGGTGACGCTCCTGGAGGAGATGCCGGTCCAGGAGACCGCGGACGGCATCGCGGAGCTGAGGGCCGCCGAGCTGCCGGTGGGCCGGGTCGTGGTGAACATGGTCCGGCCGCACGTCCTCGACGGGACGGCGGTACGGGCCGCCTCCGGCAACCACCGGGAGGCCGTCGCACGGACCCTTGCCTCCGTCGGCGTCCCGGGCGGTACGGACCTGGTCGATCCGCTCCTCGAGCAGGCCGCCGAACACGCCCGACGGGTGGAGTTGGAACGGACGCAGCGCGCGGCCCTCGACGACATCGGGGTGCCCTCGTACGAGCTCCCCCTCCTCGGGGACGGAGCGGACATCGCGGGGCTCTATCGGCTGGCGAAGGAACTGCGGAAGCAAGGGGTGGGCGCGTGACGGGGAAAGCAGGCGCCGGAACGCGCAAGACCGCTGCCGCGGCCGACCCCCGACCGGCCGCGGAGGAGGGCACCGGTACGACGGGGCCGGGCACCGGCACGGCGGGAACGGCTGCCGGCACGGCGGGAACGGGTACCACGGGGGTCGCCGCTTCCCCGAGCGGAGCGGACGCCGTCACCGACCCCGCCGGAAACGGGCTGGACCGTGCCCCCGTCCTGGCGCTCGACCCGATCCTCGACGACCGGGGGACCCGCATCATCGTCTGCTGCGGCGCGGGCGGGGTCGGCAAGACGACCACGGCGGCGGCCCTCGGCGTGCGGGCGGCGGAGCGGGGCCGGCGCGTCGTCGTCCTCACCATCGACCCGGCGCGTCGGCTCGCCCAGTCGATGGGCATCGACTCCCTCGACAACACCCCGCGCAGGGTGGACGGCATCAAGGGCTCCGACGGCGGTGAACTGCACGCCATGATGCTCGACATGAAGCGCACCTTCGACGAGATCGTCGAGGCGCACGCGGATCCCGAGCGGGCGCGGGCGATCCTGGAGAACCCCTTCTACCAATCCCTGTCCGCCGGATTCGCCGGCACGCAGGAGTACATGGCGATGGAGAAGCTGGGCCAGCTCCGGGCCCGTGACGCATGGGACCTGATCGTCGTCGACACCCCGCCCTCCCGGTCCGCGCTGGACTTCCTGGACGCGCCGAAGCGGCTCGGTTCCTTCCTCGACGGGAAGTTCATCAAGCTGCTGATGACCCCCGCGAAGGTGGGGGGTCGGGCCGGGATGAAGTTCCTCAACGTCGGCATGTCGATGATGACGGGGACCCTGGGGAAGCTGCTGGGGGGTCAGTTCCTCAAGGACGTGCAGACGTTCGTGGCGGCCATGGACACGATGTTCGGCGGGTTCCGGACCCGTGCGGACGCCACGTACCGACTGCTCCAGGCTCCGGGCACGGCCTTTCTCGTGGTGGCCACGCCGGAGCGGGACGCGCTGCGCGAGGCCGCGTACTTCGTGGAGCGACTGGCCGCCGAAGAGATGCCGTTGGCCGGACTGGTCCTCAACCGGGTCCACGGCAGCGGCGCCGACCGCTTGTCGGCGGAGCGGGCACGGGCTGCCGCGGAAAATCTTGAGGAGGGGCGCATTGTGGATCAGGGAGGCGGGAAAGATGGTCTTCGTGGCTCCCCGGCCACCGACCCCGAGCCATCCGAACTCGCCACCGCCGCCGTACTGCCCGTACCCCAGGCTGCCCCCACAGCCGAACCGACAGACGAAACAGACGTGGACGTGCGTCATGTGACCGCGGGACTCCTGCGCCTGCATGCCGAGCGCATGCAGGTGCTCTCGCGTGAGCAGCGCACGCGCGACCGCTTCACCGCGCTCCACCCCGAAGTGGCGGTGGCCGAAGTGGCCGCCCTGCCCGGCGATGTGCACGACCTCGCCGGGCTGCGGGCCATCGGTGACCGGCTCACGGGGGGACACACACCCTCGCCCTGAGGCCGCTTCGCGTACGAGTACCCGTATCCGCACTCGTACCCGAATCCGTACGCGTTCCCTTTGCCGTACGCGGATCTCGTACGGGTCGGGGTCCTAGCCGACCGCGGCGTACTCCTCGTACGTCGCGTCGTCGTCGATCGCCACGGGCAGCAGGCCCGCTCCGCGCTCGTACTCCGTGCGCGCGGTTTCCAGGAGCCGGCGCCACGAGGTGACGGTCGGCCTCCGGCGCAGCAATGCACGGCGCTCGCGCTCCGTCATGCCGCCCCACACGCCGAACTCCACTCGGTTGTCGAGCGCGTCAGCGAGGCACTCGGTACGCACCGGGCATCCGGTGCACACCGCCTTGGCCCTGTTCTGCGCCGCTCCCTGCACGAAAAGTTCGTCTGGATCGGTAGTGCGGCAGGCCGCCTGCGCACTCCAGTCAGCTACCCAGCCCATACCGGCGCCGTCCTCTCCCGAATCGAGGCTCCCCCACGGCGGCAGCGGCATATTCACCGCTGCCAGTTGGGACGTTACGGAAGGTGGGCACAGCGCAACACCCCCTTCGGGCCCAATCTTGAATGGCCCGAACGGACTATGCGTGCACGTCAGATCACCCAGGGGAGTGATCGAAGGACATGTGGGAGCTAAAGGACACATCGCCACGAAGCGCCCTTCTCCACCGCAGCCATTCCGGACATTGAGCGACACATGAACCGGAATCAGACAGGAACTCTCCATGCTTCGGGGTCATGGAAATTCATGTCGACGTCACGTCCGGGTCTTGATGCGAGACCGCGTTGCTGTGACAGTTGGGAGCAGCTTAGGCCAATGCCTGTACGCGTGTCCGGAGAATGGGAACGTCGCCGCCCGCGATGCCGCACCGCTCCGGGAACCGCTCGCGCCTCCGCGCACCGGGCCGTCGAACGGCGTGCACGCGCACCTGCGGCATCCGGATGTCACGGTCTGGTACGCGAACGCTCCGGGAGGCCCCCGCTCCTACGGAACGCTCATGCCCACGGATTAGGCTGCCCCCATGGCAAAGAAGCGCTCGGGCGGCGGTCTGACCGGGACCCAGCAAGCCGCAAAGTTCCTCGGTGTCAGCGTGCTCTCCGGAGCCGTGCTGGCGGGCATCGCCCTGCCCGCGGCCGGCGCGCTCGGGCTGGCCGCGAAGGGCACGGTCGAGGGGTTCGACGAGATCCCCTCCAATCTGAAGACCCCGCCCTTGAGCCAGCGCACCACCATCCTGGACGCCAAGGGCGGTCTGATCGCCACGGTGTACTCGCGGGACCGGAAGGTCGTCCCGCTGGACAAGATCTCCCCGTACATGCAGAAGGCGATCGTCGCGATCGAGGACGGACGCTTCTACGAGCACGGGGCGATCGACCTCAAGGGCGTGCTGCGCGCCATCAACCGCAACGCGCAGTCGGGCGGGGTCGCGCAGGGCGCGTCCACCCTGACCCAGCAGTACGTGAAGAACGTGTTCGTCGAGGAAGCCGGTGACGACCCCGAGAAGGTCGCCCAGGCCACCCAGCAGACCATCGGCCGCAAGGTGCGCGAGCTGAAATTCGCGATCCAGGTCGAAGAGGAACTGGGCAAGAAGAAGATCCTGGAGAACTACCTCAACATCACCTTCTTCGGGCAGCAGGCCTACGGCATCGAGGCCGCCTCCCAGCGGTACTTCTCCAAGCCGGCCGCCGACCTCACCCTGGGCGAGGCCGCGATGATGGCCGGTCTGGTCCAGTCGCCGAGCCGCTACGACCCGATCAACGACATCCAGGAAGCCACCAAGCGCCGCAACGTGGTCCTCCAGCGGATGGCCGACGTCAAGGACATCAGCCAGGCCGAGGCGGACGAGGCCAAGGCGCAGCCGATCAAGCTGAAGGTCAAGACCCCGAAGAACGGCTGCATCACCGCCGTCAACGGCGCCGGCTTCTTCTGCGACTACGTCCGCAAGACGATCCTCAACGACCCGGTCTTCGGCAAGACGGTCGAGGAGCGGCAGAAGCTGTGGAACCTGGGCGGCCTCACCGTCAAGACCACCCTCGACCCGCGCGCACAGGCCGCCGCCAACGAGGCCGCCATCGCGAAGGTCGACAAGGACGACCCGGTCGCCGCCTCGGTGGTGCAGGTCCAGCCCAAGACCGGCCGCATCCTGTCGATGAGCCAGTCCCGCCCGTACGGCCTGGACCAGAAGCAGCACCAGACCACGCTCAACCTCGCCGTCGGCAGCAAGATGGGCGGCACCACCTACGGCTTCCAGGTCGGCTCGACCTTCAAGCCGATCACGGCGGCGGCGGCCCTGGAGAAGGGCATCAGCCCGGCCCAGAGCTTCGACACCCCGGCACAGATCAACGTCTCCGAGAGCGACTACACCCGCTGTGACGGCAAGCCCGCGGGCTACGCGAACTGGGAGGTCAACAACGAGCTGAAGTCCGAAAAGGGCATGTTCGACATGACGAGCGCCCTCGGCAAGTCCATCAACACCTACTTCGCCAAGCTGGAGCAGATGGCCGGCCTCTGCGAGACGCTGACGATGGCGAAGAAGGTCGGGTACGAGCGCGAACTGGGCAAGCCCATCGAGCAGAGCCCCTCCGCCACCCTCGGCAGCGTCGAGAGCACCCCGCTCGACATGGCGTCCGTCTACGCGACCTTCGCCAACCGCGGCCTGTACTGCACCCCGGTCGCCATCGAGTCGATCAAGGCGGCCAACGGCGACAAGCTGAACGTGCCGAAGAGCAAGTGCACGCGCGCGATGAGCGACCGCACCGCCGACACCATCAACCAGATGCTGAAGGGCGTCGTCGAAGACGGCACCGGTACCCGGGCCGGTCTCAGCGACCGCGACAACGCGGGCAAGACCGGAACCACCAGCGACCGCATGGACGCCTGGTTCGTCGGCTACACCCCGAACCTGTCCACCGCCGTCTGGGTCGGCGACGACATCGGCGACCGGGACGGGATGTACAACCTCACCATCGGCGGCGTCTACTACGACAAGGTCTGCGGCGGCTGCCTGCCCGGCCCGATCTGGCGGATCGCGATGACCGGAGCGCTCGACTCGGACGAGACGCCGAGCTTCAACCCCATCTCCGTGCCGCGGGCCGAGAAGCCCAGGGACCCGGAGAAGGAAGGCGACGCGGGCCCGAACAAGCCCCGCAAGCGCGGCGACGCCAAGCCCGGCGACACCGACCCGACGGAACCGTTTCCCGGAGTGACGCTCCCGACGGACCTGCTCGGCGGCGGGGACGGTCGCGGCAACGGCCGCGGCGGAAACCGCTGACCCACCGGACCACGAGCGCGAGGGCGCCCC
>NZ_JBHYMK010000114.1:0-9616 GCF_042743065.1 Streptomyces sp. NPDC058872 | reverse complement strand
ACCCCCCAGGTCATGCCTTCGACAGGGGGCAACAGTCATGCCGGGCCCGGAGGCCAGGAGCCCCATTTCAGGGCCACGGAAAAGGTAACGGGGCGAGGTCGCCGCGGCCATCGCTGTGTGGCCCCCGGTCCCAGGGCTCCTCTCGGAAGGGTTCGGGGTCGGGCACGTCGTGTCCCCATGCCGTGGGTGCCTTCCGGGCAACGCGCCGGTTGAGGGTGCCACTGCTGGTGTCCAGGGTGGTGCGCGCGTGCACGGCGAGGTGATCGCGGTGCCCGGCGAGCCCGGGGTGCTCGGCGAGGATGATCGAGGCGAGGACGGCGGCTTCGCGCACGTCCTCGTGGCCGTCCTGCAGGAAGGGTTCGACGGCCCGGTAAAGCACCGTGCGCAGGTCTCGGAAGGCCGCCACGACGGTGCCGTGCGTGAGGAAGCCGGGGCAATGCTGCTCGATGCGGCCCACGACCTCGTCGGAGGCGTCGTGGGCCGTCGAAGCCAGCCAGTTCGACAGCGTCGCCCGGATGGGGACGTCATGCGGGAACCTTGGTGGAGCGGACGACAGGCAACGCTTCACCTCCCTGCCGAAGGGGCCGCACGCAGTGTGCCGCCGTGCCACGGCAGGGTGGCGCTCACCGGAGTGCTCCCGACGGTCACAGATGCGTGGGCATGCATCAGGTCTGGTCGTAGAGGGTCGCCAGGTCGATCAGTCGGATGTCCGGGTCGGTCACGGTCGCGCTGATCACCGGGACCTCCGGTCCGCAGGTCACGCATGTTCCGATCGGGCCTGACGCGGGTCTGACGAAGTACGACGAGTCATACGTGAACCGTGCGGACCTCCACACGGTGGCGAAGTCGCGGCTGCGGAGGAAGCTTGGGCTGCTGGCCCCGGGTGAGTTGCGCAGTGTGGAGGGCTCCGTCCGGCTGATCCTCGGGTTGCAGCGCTGACCTCGGGTTGGCGAAGTCGTGTGGGGGAGGCCGCCGGGCGACTGGGACGGAAACTGAGACGGGGAAACGCCAGAGGACCGGACCACTTGCGCGGTCCGGCCCTCTGAGCTGGCGGAGGATACGAGATTCGAACTCGTGAGGGGTTGCCCCCCACACGCTTTCCACATGTTCGTACGGGGGTCCGGCGGGGGGCGTAGGTGCCCTGACCTGGGGCGGAGTGTCCAGGGCGGCCTTGTCTGGGCGGGCCCGGACAGGGGTGGATGAGACCAGAACTGAGACCAGGCGGCATGGGTTCGACGGGATCCAGCTTGCGGGACGGCCGGCCCGCCTAGGCTTGTCCCCAGGTATGGGCCCGCGGACCGCCCTCTACCCGAGCGTCATCACGATCGCGGAGATCGAGGCGGGCATCGCGGAAACACCGGACCTGGTACGGCGTGCCGCTTTTGAGCGGGTGCTCGACAGCATCCGCGTTGACCACAGCGACCGGATCGCGGCCATCGGAGAACAGGAAGCCCTCGCGTACCTTGCCCTTCATCGGAAGTTGAAGAGCGCCGGGACCGGCATCGATCCGCCGGATGCGCTGATCGCCGCCACCGCTCTGGCGAACGGATGGACCCTGGTGAGCCGGAACGTCAAGCACCTGGCCCGGACTGGCGCGCTCTTGCTCAACCCGTGGGAGTACGAGGGCTGACCTACGGGTGGGTGCGCGAGTCCTCGCGAGATCGACTTCGCGGACGATCTGCGCCGGGACGTGGGGTGCCGTGGAAGACCTGGCTGGTGTGCCAGGAGCGGTGGTGCGCCGCCACGGGCCGTATGCCTGGTTGTGGGCCGATGAGGGGGCGGCCCGCGAGGGCTATGACGTGCTCGCGGGCTGCGGGGCTGCGGCCGACGAAGTGCTGCGAGACGAGGACGCGGTGGCCGTCGCCGACACCGAGGGCCCCCTTGTCGAAGAGCTTGTGGTGCAGTGAGCAGAGGCAGAGTCCGTTGTCGACGTCATCCGGGCCGCCGAACGCCCACCAGCGCACGTGCGCGGCCTCCAGCCCGACTGGCACTGCTCCGATCCGCCCGTCGTAGCCGCAGAAGGCGCACTGGTACTCGTAAGCCGTCAGCACCAGCTCCCGCATCCGCCGGTCCCTCTGCCGTCGCGCTGACGGAAGCCGCCCGGTCTCCGTCGGCTCCAGCTCCAGTCCGATCGCTTCGCACAGTTCGCTGTGCAGGGAGGGCGGGAAATGCTGGTCGAGCAGTACGCGCGCGAGCCGTCCCAGCAGTGACGGCTCGCGCCGCAGTGCCGCCCGCAGCTCCGGCGCCAGCTGTCCGACAGCCCTGGCTGCCCGCAGCTCCCGCACCGCGCTGCCGGGACTGCCGGGGCCGTGGTCGGTGCGCACCTCCCACACCCCATCGCTGGCCAGATGATGGAACGGGTAGGCGGGCGTTGTCCTGTTGGGCGGACCGTACTCGGCCAGCAGCCGCTTCAGGTCCTCCTCCACCGCGCTGTAGAACAGCCCGCCGTCTGCATCCTGCTGGAACCGGCCGAGGGCGTACAGGAAGAGCAGCGGTTTGTGGGGAGCGCGCGCCCCGCCCTTGGTCCACTGCCTCAACGTCGCGGTCCGCTCCAGCCAGTCCATGACCGGCGATCGTAGTGACCGCCGACCCGGACGTGCGCGCACATGTGCGTGAACCCTTGGCGACACGGTTGTGGATGGTTCGTGCCTGAATGTCTGAAGTAAATGAGACCAGAACTGAGACCACAGTGTCAGGGGTGGCTGTCTGGTCTCGCGCATGTCGGCACGTGCGTTCGATGAGATCGATACGCTGCTGCAGCTCTACTTACCTGGCATACGCGGTCCTTGGAGAGACGTGCCCCGCTACGTTCGGGTCAAGATCGTCACTCCCGAGATGGAGGCCGCGGAGCGGAGAGCGGGGCGTCGACTTGCGATCATCTTCTTGCCTAGCCTGGTCCTGATCGGGGCCCTCCTGTACGGCTGGGCCTGTCAGGCATTCGGCTTGGCGCGCGGTGATGTAGCGCTGGTGTTGCAAGGCACGCTGCTGGCTATCAGCAGCCTTCTTCTCCCCTTCCTGGACAAGTGGTGGACCGGTCGCCGCTACCAACTTTGGAGAGCAACCGTGGGCTTCTGCCTGCCGACGTCACTCACCATGGTGCTGGTCTACCTGCTTCCCGTACTGAAGGAACGGGAGGGGAACTGCTGGCGGTGCTGCGAGGTGCCGAAGGCTGACCTTCGGGCGACGCCGAGATGTCAGACCTGGCCGTAGAGGGTCGCCAGGTCGATCAGTCGGATGTCCGGGTCGGCCGCTGCTGCGGCGTGCGCCTTGTCGTTGAAACCTGCTCCGCTGAAGCACATGAGCCGTGTGTTCGTCGTGTCGTAGCGGCCTGCCAGGGTGATGAGGTCGCGGATGTGCCGGAGACGTTCGATGTGGGCAGCGCCCATGGTGTCGTTCCACTTGGCCTCTCCGATGGCCAGCAGTGGCGGCTTGCCACCATCCGCGATTCCGACGACAGCCACGTCGACCTCGTGGCCGGTGCGGGCCTTGGGGTCGTGCACGACGCCGTGTCCGACGCGGGCCGGCAGGCCGCCCAGGAGCTCGGGGTCGGCGTGATGTAGGGCCCAGTCCCGGCAGACCTGCTCGAAGTGGGGCCCGAGGACGTTGCTGACGAAGCGGCGACGACTGGCCTGCCAGACCCGTGCCGCGCTGCCGGGGCGTTCGAGCTGGTCCCAGACCGGCCGCATGATCGCGTGGTAGAAGCCGATCAGCGGTTCGGCGATGCGGTAAGTGGGCCGGTTGTCGCGGAAGGCATCGGCGTCCCGATGCAGCAGACCCGCGTCTTCGAGGACGTTGATGGGGTGGGCGATGTCGGTGGCCTTGCGCTCCAGGTAGCCGGCCATGCCCCCGCGTGTGGCGTTGCCGTCGGCGACGGCGGCCAGGACGGACAGATACAGGGCGGTGTCGCGGAGGTCGGGTTCTTCGGCCAGCAGGTAGCGGGCCTCGCGGAAGAGGGGGGTTTCGGGGTTGAGGACGGTGCGGACGACCCAGTCGTCGAAGTCGTCCGGACCCTTTGGCGTGTCGCCGCGTGCGAATTCGCGCCGGTAGGCCGGGGTGCCGCCCACGATCGCGTTCACCTTCATGGCCAGGTGGGGGTCGGTGATATCCCAGAACTCGGCGGCGAGGCGGTGGTCCAGAGGGCTGACGACCAACTCCAGCCCTGCCCGTCCGCGCAGTGGGGCGTTACCTGAGAGCAGTCGGCCCATGAAGGACAGCGCCGAGCCGCACAGCAGCAGCCGGGTACGGGAGCCGGTGCGCTGGTCACGCAGGGGCCGCAACGCCTCTTGGATGATCGAGGGCAGTTCGGGGTTGGCCTTGGCGAGGTAGGGGAACTCGTCGATCACCACGGGGACGGGCCGCTCGGTGCCGAGCGCGAGGAGGGCGTCGACGGCCTCTGCCCAGTCGGCGAAGTGGAACGGGCTGGCGGGGCGGACGTGGGCGGTCAGCGCCGTGCTGATCCGCCGGAGCGACTCGGCATCCATGGCCTCGGTCGCACCGAAGTAGAACCCTCCGGCGGCACGGCAGGCGGCATCCAGCAGGAACGTCTTGCCTTGGCGGCGGCGCCCGGAGACCACACCCAGAGTCGCTCCTGGCTGAGGATCGGTGATGAACCGGCGCAGCGCCGACCACTCGTAATCCCGGTCGAACATCTCGGCAGGCTTGTCCACACGCCGCTCCAGATATAGAAGTACACCTACATAAAACATACTCCTAGTTCCTGGCGATGGCTTGTAGCGTGCGACTGCCGGTCCGGGCCTTCGGTGCTCACTGAGGAGGTGCGGGGATGTGTCATCGCAGAGAATGTCGTGAATGTCGGAAATGAATGAGACTGAAACTGAGACCAGGGAACGCCGAAGACCCCGGCCGCTTACACGGTCCGGGGTCTTCGTTTCGCCTGTTCAGGCGGCTGCGGAGGATGCGAGATTCGAACTCGTGAGGGGTTGCCCCCAACACGCTTTCCACATGTTCGTACGGGGGTCCGGCGGGGGTCGTAGGCATCCTGACCTGCGGTGGAGCGGGTTGTGCGGTGACATCCGGACGCGGCTGAACGTGGGTGAATGAGACCGGAACTGAGACCACGAGGTGACGGGCGGGCGGCTCGCGCCGTTCGGCGGGTGCTGCACCCGGGCCGAATTCCTACTTATTTGATAATGTTGGTCCATGAGCGAGATTCCTTACAGCGTCGGCGAGGGGCCGGCCACCAGGGTCAGCCTCTCCCTCCCCGAGGGGACGGCGGATGCGATCCGCCGACGAGTCGGCAAGCGTGAGTTCTCCGCGTTCATCACCGAAGCGGTGGAGCGCGAGCTGCGCGGTCAGATCTTGGATGAGTATCTGGCCGACTACGAACGTCGTCAGGGGCCGATCTCCGAGCGCGAGCAGGAGCGGGCACGCCGGGTCTTCGACGAGGTGTTCGCCGAGGAGGGGCAGTGGCCCGCCGCAAGCTGAGCCACGAAGGCACCCTCATTCTCGACTGTGAGGGTCTGTCGAAGTTCGTCAGTGATCACGAGCCCGTCGTCGCCCTCATCGCCGAGGCCCGCAAGCGGGGCATGGAGGTGGTCATCAGCGCGCTCACCATCATCGAAGCGGTGCATCGCCGGACCGACAGGGCGCGGCTCGCGTGGGTCCTGTCCGGCGTGCGGATCGTGCACATCGGCGATGAGGAGGCCAGGGCCGCCTCAGGCTTGCTGATCAACGCCGGGCTGCATGGTCACAAATACGCCATCGACGCTGCAGTGGCCGAGATGGCGCTGCGTCAGCGCCGCCCGGTCGTCATGCTCACCTCGGACATCGACGACATGGCGAAGCTCTGTGGCGACAGGGTGCGCCTCGTCGCCGTGTAGTCGACGCTCAAGACCCGAACGCCGGGGATGCGAGGTCTGCCCGTACGTCCTTGTCCGGGCGGGGCGGGGCCGGTGAGTCAGTCGGTGGCACCCAGGGCCGTGAACGGCTGCGTGGCGGCCGGACGGCTCGTCTTTCATGGTGCCGTGAGGCGCAGCAGCCGTGCGTTGGCCTCGTCCGGCGTGAAACGGTCGGGGGCGAATTCCGTGGCGGACCGAAGCCCGAGCCATACCAGCATGGTGTGGTGTTCCTCATGTGCCGGGTCGGCGAGGATCAGTTTGAGATCGCTGTAGCCGGGGGCGCCGCCGCAGTCCTCGGGCGGGCACGCCCCGGCGCCGTCCACGCAGTGCGGATAGTGCAGCCCGGCTGCGGCTGTCTGGAACTGCTCCACGGTGATGAGGTGCTCCCAGGAGTCCCCGAAGTCGTACGTGTACACGAAGTGGGCGCCCGGCTTGAGCAGGGCGCCCAGTGTGGCGGTGCTCTCGTCGCGGAATCCGAGTTCGCCGCCGGGGCGGCCGTACTGGATGCCGTCGATGGTGAACGCGTGCATGTGGCAGTTCTGCCAGCCCATCGCGTCCTGGATCACGGAGTGAAGCCGGTCCAGGCGGATCGCGGCGGGCACCAGCAGGTGCCGCCAAACCCGGAGGCCGTCCACGTCGGCGAGCTCGACGAGGATGCGCAACACCGCGTCGCCGGGCTCGGGCTCGCCGCGCATCCGGGCCGTCCCGGTGCGTCCGTCCGCCGTCAACTCGGCGGTGTCCTCCGTGAGATGGACAGCGCCCAGGGAGGCGAGGGCCTTCAGGACCCGTTGGATGTCGTGGTCGCCCGCGGTGCGCAGATGCCCCAGACGGTCGGGGGACAGGTCGTCGAGCACGTACAGCGGGCTGACCGCCTCCCACACCACCTCGTACAGGTCACCGAGCGGCACCGGGGCCGTGGCCGCGTACAGGCGGTGCAGCAGCGCACGCAGACCACGTTCGTACTCGTGTGAGAAGAGCGACTCCAGCCAGCCGGACACCGTTACGGCCGGCCCCATGCGCGGCAGCGCGGCGAACAGGGCGCCACGCAGTTCGTCGGGGCGGTCCAGCAGCCTGGCGTTCTTCTTCACCGGCAGCAGGCGCCCGCCCGCGACTCGTAGCAGCCGCGCCGCCTTGGCCCACTCGACCAGCAGCGTGAGGTGGTACAGCTCCTCGCTGGACTTCGTCCTGAACGTACGGTCCCCGATCACCGGGTCCATCCGATCGCCGGTGTCCAGAACCTCCACCAGTGCTCGCGCGTCGGCGAGCGTCACACGGCCGGTCTGGGTCAGCTTCCGACCCGTGCCGACCCAACCGACCAGCGCTCGTACCCGCTCGACGGTCCCGCCCGCTGTCTCACCCATGCCGACCTGCCCGTTCCGGTTCGTGTTCCGTATCACCCGAACTCAGGATGGCAGCACCGTCGGCGCACCCCCGTGCCTCACATGGGGCGACACGGAAGTGGCACACTGCGACGGTGACAACGCGCGACGAGGAACTACTGGCCCGGGTCCGAGAGATGAGAGAGCGCGGTAGCGCGCCGAAGCAGATCGCGAAGGCGTTGGGGCTGCGCCCGGCCCAGGCCACCGCGCTGATCAGACGGGTCGCCGAGGCGACGCAGGCGAACACCGCGCCGGACGAGCGGCCCGTGGTGGGCTGCTGGGCCAACGCGGGTTGGAGCGCGGGACTGGACATGGGCAAAGCCCCGGACTGGGCGGCGGCCGACCTCCTCGGCCAGGAGCCGGACCCGGGCACGGGCGGCTTCGCCCAGATTCTCCTGGCCCGCCAGGAACGCGCCAGCAGAGTGACCGTCACCGGGTTCCTGGTGGACGTGTACTGCCTGGGAGTCAAGAACGTCACCGGCCCCGAGGTGATGGGGTCCGGATCCCTGACCGCTTACGTATCGACGTACTACTCGGCCTTCGATCACCGGCCGCTGCCGATCGGCGTGGAGCAGGCGCAGACGATCGTGCACGATGCGGTCGCCTACGCCCGCCGCCTCGGCTTCGAACCCGCGGACGGCTTCGCCGACGCCGTAGTGCACCTGGGTGCCCCGCCCGGCGACCGGCCCGTTATCGGCTTCGGTCGGGACGGCAAGCCGTTCTACTTCTCCGGCCCCTACGACAACCCGCGCAACGTGGTTCAGATCCTCGAACGCACCTGCGGCCCGGGCAACTACGACTACGTTGCCCATCTGTAGGAACGGGACGCGAGCGGCACGAAGCGGGGAACACGAGCAGTGATACCGGTCGAACGGCAGCAGGAGCCCACCGGTGCTCCACGGGTCCGGCACACCGAGCACGAGGCGCAGGGCAACCTGCTGACGGTGCTGCGCCTGTGTATGACGGGGAAGCTGCGGTGCAGCGAAAAGACCCGCCGCCCCAGCGCCGCCACCGTCTCGGCGGTCGCCGACGTCCTGGACGGCGGCGACTTCTATCCGCACGAGGCCATCGCCGCTTTCGCCTGGCCGATGCTGCTCCAGGCAGGCGGCCTCGCCCAGCTCACTGGCGGTCGGCTGGTGCTGACCACGCGCGGACGGGCCGCGCTGACCCGGCCGCCGCACCTGACCATTCCTCAGCTGTGGCAACGCTGGCTGAACAACAGCCTCCTGGACGAGTTTTCCCGCGTCGAGGAGATCAAGGGCCAGCGCTCGGCGAACGTCCTGACCGCGGCCAAACCGCGCCGCAAGCTTGTCGGCCAGGCGTTGGCCGGCCTCACCCCGGGTGAGTGGATGTCCATCGACGGCCTGTTCACTGACATGCGCGCGGCCGGTCTGGATCCAGTCGTCCACCGCAGTGAACGCGCCCTGTGGAAGCTGTACCTGGAGGATCCGCAATACGGCAGCCTCGGTTACGACGGCTACCACGGCTGGTCCCTCCTCCAGGGTCGGTACACCCTGGCGGTGTTCTTCGAGTACGCGGCCACGCTCGGTCTCATCGACATCGAGTACGTCCCCCCGGTGGGCGCCCGCGATGACTACCGGGACAACTGGGGCGGCGACTACCTCGACCGGCTCAGCCGCTACGACGGCCTGTCCGCACTCCGGCTCAATCCCCTGGGCGCCCACGCCGTCGGCCTCACGGACGACTACGCCCCCGCCCAGGTCCCCGCCTCAGCCGTCCCGACGGGCCGGGTCACCGTTCTGGCGAGCTTCGACATCGTCGCCCTTGACGGGCTGCCCTCCGCCGACACCCTCCTTCTGGACGCGACAGGGAAACGGACCGGGTCTGGACACTGACGACCGCTTCTCTTCTGCACGCCCTCGACGAGCTCCGTGGCTACCTGAACCAGGCCGCCTCGCACCCGGTGCCCCAGACCGTCACCACCCTGCTCGACGACACTGCCCGCCGCACCGGCCGACTCTGCGGCACAGGGCAGACCCATCTCATCGAGTGCGCGGACGAGGCACTGGCAGCCCTCGTCATCAGCGACCGCCGCCTGCGCGTGCTGTGTACCCGAATCGGCGAGCGCCACCTCGCGGTCTCCCCCCGACCGGCTACCGGCGTTCCGGAAAGCCGCCCTGGCCCTGGGGTACCCGGTGACCTGATGGCATGAGGAGAGCCGCTTCGGGGCATCTCGTGCCGGAGCCGGGCCCACTCGATGCGTGACCTCTGACCACCAGCAGAGGGGGCGTTCGTCGCGTGCCTGAAATGTATTGAATGTCGAAAATAAATGAGACCAAAACTGAGACCAGGGCACGCCAGAGCGTCGGACCGCGATCAGCGGTCCGACGCTCTGTTTCGCCTGTTCAGGCGGCTGCG
>NZ_JBHYMK010000113.1:0-9997 GCF_042743065.1 Streptomyces sp. NPDC058872 | reverse complement strand
TCGAGGAGCTTCTGCCCAGCGGTGTCAGCATCGCCGCCGTCAACGGCCCCAACACCACCGTCGTCTCCGGCGACAAGAACGCCGTCGAAACCCTGATCGCGGACCTTCAAGGCCAGGACATCCGCGCCCGGCTCATCCCCGTCGACTACGCCTCACACTCCGCCCACGTCGAAACCATCCAGGCTCAACTAGCCGATGCCCTAGCGGGAATCCAGCCGCGCCCTGCAGACATCCCCTTCTTCTCCACCGTCGAGCCCGACTTCCTCGACACCACACAGCTCGACGCCGACTACTGGTACCGCAACCTCCGCCAGACCGTCCACTTCCACACCGCCATCCAGCAGCTCACCGAGTCCGGCCACACCACCTACATCGAATCCAGCGCCCACCCCGTCCTCACCTACAGCATCGAAGAAGCCTCAACCAACGCCCTCACCACCGGCACCCTCCGCCGAGGCGAAGGCACCCTCACCCGCCTCCTCACCTCAGCAGCCCACCTCCACACCCACGGCCACCCCATCAACTGGCCCATCAACAAGGGAACCCACGACACCGACCTCCCCACCTACCCCTTCCAGCACCAGCGCTACTGGCCCGCGTCGGCCGCCACACGGCCCGTCGACGCCGAATCCATCGGGCTCGGCATCGCCGGACACCCGCTGCTCGGGGCGGCGGTAGAGCTGGCGGGCACGGACACGCACCTGTTCACCGGGCTGCTGTCGTTGCAAAGCCACCCCTGGCTGGCTGACCACGCCGTAGCCGGCACCGTCCTGCTCCCCGGCACCGGCTTCCTCGAACTCGCCCTCCAGGCCGGCCACCACGTCAACTGCGGCACCGTGGAGGAACTCACCCTGGAGGCACCCCTGGTGCTGCCCGAAAAGGGTGGCGTACGGATCCAGCTCGGGCTCGGGGAGACGGACGACTCGGGTCGGCGGGAGCTGAACCTGTACTCGCGTGCGCAGGACGCCGGGGACGACGAGCCGTGGACCCTACATGCCACCAGCACGGTGGCTCCCGCCGGTGCGCAGCAGTCGCCGGGGTCGGACACCGATCTGGCCGCCTGGCCGCCCGCCGGAGCGGAGGCGATCACGGTGGCGGACGCCTACGACCGGCTGGCCGCGCAGGGTGTCGAGTACGGCCCTGCCTTCCAGGGGCTGCGGGCCGCCTGGCGGCGCGGTGACGAGGTGTTCGCCGAGGTCGCCCTGCCGGACGAGGAGTCCGCCGAGGCCAAGGAGTACGGCATCCACCCGGCGCTGCTCGACGCGGCGCTCCAGCCGCTGGGGCTGGGTGTGCTGCTGGCCGAGCCCGGTGAGGGACTCACCCGGCGCCCGTTCGCATGGAGTGGGGTGACCCTCCACGCCCAGGGCGCGAACGCGGTCCGGGTGCGGATCACCCTGGCCGGTGAGGACGCCGTGTCCGTCTCGGTGGCCGATTTGGTGGGTCGTCCTGTCGCCTCGGTCGACGTGCTGACGCTGCGGCAGGTCGGCACCGAGCAGCTAGCGGGAGCGCGGGAGGCACGGGGCGACTCGCTGTTCCGGGTGGAGTGGGTGCCGGTCGCGGTGTCGCGGTCCGGCGCGCCGGCCGGACGCTGGGCCGTCGTCGGCAACGGCAGTGGTCACAGCACCATGGATGTGTACGACGACCTCGGCAGCCTCGCCGCCGCAGCCGCGCCCGTCCCCGAGCTGGTCTTCGTCCCCTTCCCGGACACCACCGACGGCACCACGGCGGACGCCGGCACCGCAGACGCCGTACGCCAGGTCACGCACCGCGCCCTGGACCTCGTACAGGCATGGTTGGCCGACGACCGGTTCGCCGCGTCGCGGCTGGTGATCCTGGCCGGGCAGAGCCTGACCGGTGCACCGGTCTGGGGTCTGGTCCGGTCGGCGCAGGTCGAGAATCCGGGCCGGTTCGTGCTGGTGGAGACGGACGGCGGCGAGCCCGACTGGGACACGCTGGCGGCCGCGGCGGCCGGCGACGAGCCGCAGCTGCGGGTGCACGGCACGAAGGTCAGCGCGCCGCGGCTGGCCCGTGCCTCGCGCCCCGAGGAGGTGGAGTCGGAGTTCGCGCCCGAGGGCACCGTCCTGCTGACCGGTGCCTCGGGTGGTCTCGCCCGGCTGCTCGCCCGGCATCTGGTGGCCGAGCGCGGGGTGCGGAACCTGCTGCTCACCAGCCGTCGCGGGGCCACCGCCGACGGGATGCCGGAGCTGGTGGCCGAGCTGACCGGGCTCGGTGCCACGGTCGAGGTGGCCGCCTGCGACGTCGCCGACCGGGACGCGCTGGCCGGGCTGCTGGCCGCCGTACCGGCGGAGCGTCCGCTCACCGCCGTGGTGCACACCGCGGCCGTCCTGGACGACGGGGTGGCCGAGGCGCTGACGCCGGAGCGGATCGACCGGGTGCT
Organism: Streptomyces sp. NPDC058872; assembly: GCF_042743065.1. Lineage (NCBI taxonomy): Bacteria > Bacillati > Actinomycetota > Actinomycetes > Kitasatosporales > Streptomycetaceae > Streptomyces > Streptomyces sp. NPDC058872. The sequence continues at coordinate 7,599 of NZ_JBHYMK010000113.1, read as the reverse complement.
GCGGCCGAAGGTCGACGGGGCGCTGAACCTGCACGCGCTGACCGAGGATCTGGACCTGTCGGCGTTCGTGCTCTTCTCCTCCCTGTCGGGCACCCTCGGCGGGGCGGGGCTGGCCAACTACTCGGCGGCCAACGCCTTCCTCGACGCCCTCGCCCGCCACCGGCACGAGCGCGGACTGCCCGCCGTGTCGCTGGCCTGGGGACTGTGGGAGCAGCGCAGCGGTATGGCCGGGCGGCTGAGCGATGTCGACCTGGCCCGGATGTCCCGGGTCGGTGCGGCGCCGATGTCCGCGGACGAGGGCCTGGCCCTGTTCGACGCCGCCACCGCGCTGGGCGACGCCGTGCTCGTGCCGGCCCGGCTGGATCTGGCGGAGCTGCGCGCGCAGGCGGCGGCCGGTGTCATGGCGCCCCTGTTCCGCGGTGTCGTCCGCACGTCGGCCGTCCGGCGTACGGCGGCGGCCTCCGGGGGCCGTACCGAGGAAGCCGCGTCCGGTATCGCCGGCCGGCTGGCCGGGCTGGCCCGGGCCGATCAGGAGCGGATGCTGCTGGATCTCGTACGGGAGCAGGTCACGGCCGTGCTCGGGCATGCCTCGCCCGAGGAGGTACGGGCGAACCGGGCCTTCAAGGATCTCGGGTTCGATTCGCTGACCTCCGTCGAGCTGCGCAACCGGCTCCGGTCGGCGACCGGGCTGCGGCTGACGCCGACCCTGGTCTTCGACTATCCGAACCCGGCCGCCCTCGCGCAGCGGCTGCTGGACGATCTCGTACCGCAGGCGGAGGAGGCCGGCCTGCCCCTCTCTGCGGAGTTGGAGCGGCTGGAGACCGCGTTCCTCGAATCCGCCCTGGACGACGACGCGCGAGGCAAGATCGCGGCGCGGCTGCAGGCCCTGCTCTGGAAGTGGGACGACACCCGTGGCACCGCGATGGAAGCCGAAGGGCTCGAAGGGCTCACGAAGAAGGGGGAGTTCGACCCCGTCAGCGACGACGAGATGTTCGACCTCATCGACAAGGAGCTGGGCCAGCTCTGATCCCGTCTCCGCTCCGCCCCTGTCGGCGGCCCTGCCGCCCTCTCCTCCCCCACCGCGCCACCCGACCACTGGCCTTCCCCGGCCTTTCTAGGACGTGACCTGATGTCAAAGCCCGCCCGTTCCTCCGACGCTGCCCAGAGCATGACCGAGGACAAGCTCCGCGACTACCTGAAACGGGTCGTCAACGACCTGCGCCAGACCCGCCGCCGGCTCAACGAGGCCGAGGCCAAGGACCACGAGCCGATCGCCATCATCGGTATGAGCTGCCGTTTCCCGGGTGACGTCAGTTCCCCGGAGGACCTCTGGCAGGTCGTCGCCGAGGGCCGCGACACGATCTCCGCGTTCCCCGACAACCGCGGCTGGGACCTGGAGGCGCTCTACGACGCCGACCCGGACCGCTCCGGCACGTCCTATGTGCGGGAGGGCGGATTCCTGTACGACGCCGCCGACTTCGACCCGGCGTTCTTCGGGATCTCACCCCGCGAGGCCCTGGCGATGGACCCGCAGCAGCGCCTGCTCCTGGAGACCTCCTGGGAGGCCTTCGAGCGGGCCGGCATCGACCCGCAGTCGCTGCGCGGCAGTAAGGCCGGGGTCTTCGTCGGCAGCAACTACCAGGACTACGCGACCCGGTTGCCCGAGGTGCCGGCCGAGCTGGAGGGGCACCTCGGTATCGGCAACACGCCGAGTGTGGTGTCCGGCCGGGTCGCGTACACCCTGGGCCTGGAGGGCCCGGCCGTCACCGTCGACACGGCCTGCTCCTCGTCGCTGGTGGCGCTGCATCTGGCCTGCCACGCGCTGCGGCAGGGCGACTGCTCGATGGCGCTGGCCGGGGGAATCTCCGTGATGTCCTCGCCGGCCTCGTTCATCGAGTTCAGTCGACAGCGGGGGCTGGCGCCGGACGCCCGCGTCAAGGCCTTCGCGTCGGGCGCGGACGGCACGGCGCTGTCCGAGGGCATCGGCATGCTGCTGGTGGAGCGGCTGTCGGACGCGCGCCGCAACGGCCACCGGGTACTCGCCGTGATCCGCGGCAGCGCCATCAACCAGGACGGCGCCAGCAACGGTCTCACCGCCCCCAACGGCCCCTCGCAGGAGCGGGTCATCCGCCAAGCGCTGGCCGCCGCCCGTCTGACGCCCGACCAGGTCGACGTGGTCGAGACACACGGCACCGGCACCAAGCTGGGCGACCCCATCGAGGCACAGGCACTGATCGCCACGTACGGCCAGGACCGCCCCGCCGACCGGCCCCTGTGGCTGGGCTCGGTGAAGTCCAACATCGGCCACACCCAGGCCGCCGCCGGTGCCGCCTCGATCATCAAGATGGTCATGGCCCTCAACCAGGGCCTGCTGCCCCGCACCTTGCACGTGGACGAGCCGTCCTCCCGTATCGACTGGGAGGCCGGGGCCGTCTCGCTGCTCACGGAGGACGTGCAGTGGCCGGCGCTCGACCGGCCGCGCCGTGTCGGCATCTCCTCCTTCGGCATCAGCGGCACCAACGCCCATGCCGTGCTGGAGGAGGCTCCGCCCGTCGAGGCGGACGAGGAACAGGACGACGCCACACCCGCGGGCGTCGTACCGTGGGTGATCTCCGCCCGGACCGCGGAGGCGCTGCGCGCTCAGGCACGACAGCTGCGTGAATACGTCGATCAGCGGCCCGGCCTCGACACCGCGGAGGTCGCCCACGCGCTGGCCACAACCCGGTCCGCGTTCGAGCACCGCGCGGTCGCCCTGGGCAGCAGCACCGGCGAACTCCTCAAGGCCCTCGACGCCCTCGCCCATGGCGAACCCTCGCCGCACGTCGTCCAGGGCGTCGCGCCAGACGAGACCGGCAAGACCGTGTTCGTATTCCCGGGGCAGGGGACGCAGTGGGCCGGTATGGGGGCCGAACTCCTGGACAGCTCCCCCGTGTTCGCGGAGTCGATGGCGCGATGCGAGGAGGCGCTGGCGACTTACGTCGACTGGTCGCTGACCGAGGTGCTGCGTTCTGGCGCGGAGTTGGACCGGGTGGACGTCATCCAGCCTGTGACATGGGCGGTGATGGTGTCCCTCGCCGCTACCTGGCAGGAGCTCGGTGTCCGTCCGGATGCGGTCGTCGGCCACTCTCAGGGCGAGATCGCGGCTGCGGCTGTGGCGGGTGCGCTGTCGCTGGAGGACGCGGCGAAGGTCGTCGCCGTACGGGCCCGGATCATTGGCGAGCACCTCGCCGGGCTGGGCACGATGGCCTCCATCCCGCAACCTGTTCAGGCGGTCGAGGAGCACCTGCCCAGCGAGGTCGGCATCGCCGCGATCAACGGTCCCAACGCCACCGTCGTTGCGGGCGACAAGGACGCCGTCGAAGCCCTCGTGGCCCAGTTGCAGAGCCAGGACATCCGCGCCCGGCTCATCCCCGTCGACTACGCCTCGCACTCCGCCCACGTCGAGGCCATCGAGGCCCGACTGGCCGATGCCCTCGCGGGAATCCAGCCGCGCCCTGCAGACATCCCCTTCTTCTCCACCGTCGAGCCCGGTTTTCTGAACACCTCGGACCTCGACGCCGGCTACTGGTACCGCAACCTCCGCCAGACCGTCCACTTCCACACCGCCATCCAGCAGCTCACCGAGTCCGGCCACACCACCTACATCGAATCCAGCGCCCACCCCGTCCTCACCTACAGCATCGAAGAAGCCTCAACCAACGCCCTCACCACCGGCACCCTCCGCCGAGGCGAAGGCACCCTCACCCGCCTCCTCACCTCAGCAGCCCACCTCCACACCCACGGCCACCCCATCAACTGGCCTATTGCGCATGGCAATCGGCACGTCAACCTGCCCACCTACCCCTTCCAGCACCAGCGTTACTGGATCGACGTACCGGAGACCATGGCGGCGCATGCCCCCGTCCCGGCGACCGACATCGTCGACACGCGTTTCTGGGAGGCCGTGGAGAACGAGGACTGGGAGTCGCTCGCCGGCACGCTCGCCGTGCCCGACGACGCCTCGCTCAGCACGTTCCTGCCCGCGCTCGCGTCCTGGCGGCAGGAGCGCAGGCGCGAGGCCACGGTGAACGACTGGCGGTACGGGATCAGCTGGAAGCCGGTGGCCGACGGGGGTGCCACGACCAGGCTCGGGGGGACCTGGCTCGTGGTGTTCCCGGAGGGGCGGGCCACCGACGACGTCGTCCGTACGGCGGCGGAGGGGCTGGCGCGGCACGGCGCGCAGGTCGTGCCGATGGAGCTGAGCGCCTCCGGGGTCGCCCGGGGGACGTACGTCGATCTCATCGGCGAGAAGCTGTCCGCGCAGGACTCTCCGCTCGCCGGCGTGCTCTCCTTCGTGGCGCTCGACGAGAGCCCCCACCCCGCGCACCCCGCCATGACGGCCGGGGTCGCCGGGACGCTCGCTCTCGTCCAGGCGCTCGGTGACGCGCGCTTTGAGGTGCCGGTGTGGTTCGGCACCTGCGGGGCGGTAGCGGTCGGGGCCTCCGACGCCGTGACCAGCCCGGCGCAGGCACAGGTCTGGGGCCTGTGCCGGGTCGTCGCGCTGGAGCAGCCCGAGCGCTGGGGCGGCCTCGTCGATCTGCCGCGCGAGCTGGACGACCGGGCGCGGGCGCGCCTGTGCGCGGTGCTGGCCGGGCTGGCGGGCGAGGACCAGGTGGCGGTCCGCAGCTCAGGCGTCTTCGCCCGGCGCCTGGTGCGCAACCCGCTGGCCGTGCGGACGCCCGAGCAGGCGGCGCCCGGCTGGCGGACCAGTGGCACGGCGCTGGTGACCGGCGGGACGGGAGCGCTCGGCCCGCACATCGCGCGGTGGCTCGCCTCGAACGGGGCCGAGCATGTGGTGCTGACCAGCAGGCGCGGCCCGTCCGCTCCGGGTATGGCCGAGCTGGCGACGGAACTCGCCGCCGAGGGGGTCCGTCTCACGGTGGCCGCGTGCGACGCCGCCGACCGCGAGGCCCTCGCGGGTGTGCTGGAGCAGCTGAAGGTCGACGGGGAGTCCCTGCGTACGGTCGTGCACGCGGCGGCGTTCATCGAGTTGGCGTCGCTGGCGGAGTCGGGCCTCGACGAGTTCGCGGACGTGCTGGCCGCGAAGGTGGCGGGCGCCGCTCACCTGGACGAGCTGCTGGGCGGCGCCGACCTCGACGGGTTCGTGCTGTTCTCCTCCATCGCCGGTGTCTGGGGCAGCGGTGACCACGGTGCCTATGCCGCCGCCAACGCCTATCTGGACGCGCTCGCGGAGCAGCGTCGTGCCCGCGGTCTGAAGGCCAGTTCCATCGCGTGGGGCGTGTGGAACGTCTGGGACCCGGAGCGGCTGCCGGAGGGCGTCAAGCCGGAGCAGCTGCAGGCGCGGGGCCTGCCGTTCCTCGACCCGGACACGGCTTTCGCCGCGATGCGCCAGATCCTCGCGCACGACGAGACGTTCGTGGCCGTGGCCGAGGTGGACTGGGAGCGGTTCGTCCCTGTCTTCACCTCGGCGGGGCCTCGCCCGCTGCTGGCCGGTGTTCCCGAGGCGCGGCGCGAGATCGAGGCGGCCACGTCGTCCCCAGGCACCTCGTCGCGGCCGGACGCGCCGAGTGCTCCGTCGTCGCCGCTGCGCGACCGGCTGGAGGGTCTCGCGGCCGAGGAGCGGGACCGGGTGCTGCTGGAGCTGGTGCGCGACCAGGCGGCCTCGGTCCTCGGTCATGCCTCCGGTGAGGCGGTCGAGGCGGGACGGGCGTTCCGTGATCTAGGCTTCGACTCGCTGACCGCGGTCGAGCTGCGCAACCGGCTCAACACGGCCACCGGGCTGCGGCTGCCGGCGACCCTCGTCTTCGACTACCCCTCCCCCGGTGTGCTCGCCGCTCATCTGCGGGACGAGTTTTTCGGCGCGATGCCGGACACCACGCCGGCCGGGACCGCCGCGGCGCCGCCGGCCCTGCCGGCCGCCGACGACGACCCGATCGTCATCATCGGCATGGGGTGCCGCTTCCCGGGCGGCGTGCGCTCGCCCGAGGAGCTGTGGGAACTCCTGCTGGGCGGCGGCGACATGATCTCCGGCCTGCCGACCGACCGCGGCTGGGACCTCGACGCGCTCTACGACCCGGACCCGGAGCAGCGCGGCACGTCGTACACCCGGCACGGCGGATTCCTGTACGACGCCGCCGACTTCGACCCGGCGTTCTTCGGGATCTCGCCGCGCGAGGCCCTGGCGATGGACCCGCAGCAGCGCCTGCTCCTGGAGACCTCCTGGGAGGCCTTCGAGCGGGCCGGTATCAACCCCCATTCTCTGCGGGGCAGTCGTACGTCCGTATTCGCGGGCGTCAGCTACCACGACTACGGCTCGCGCCTCGGCGAGACCCCGGAGGAGATCGAGGGATACCTCGGTACGGGCAACACCGCGAGCATCGCCTCGGGCCGCGTCTCGTACGTCCTCGGTCTGGAGGGCGCCGCGGTGACCCTGGACACGGGCTGCTCGTCGTCGCTGGTCGCCCTCCATCTCGCGGCGCAGTCGCTGCGGCAGGGCGAGTCCACGCTGGCGCTGGCCGGCGGTGTGTCCGTGATGGCGGTGCCCACCTCCTTCACCGAGTTCAGCCGACAGCGCGGCCTGTCCGTGGACGGCCGGTGCCGGGCCTTCTCGGCCGACGCCGACGGCATGGGCATGTCCGAGGGCGTGGGCATGCTGCTTCTGGAGCGGCTGTCGGACGCACGCCGCAACGGCCACCCCGTCCTTGCCGTGGTCCGCGGTACGGCGATGAACCAGGACGGCGCCAGCAACGGCCTCACCGCCCCCAACGGCCCCTCCCAGCAGCGGGTGATCCGGCAGGCCCTCGCCAACGCCGGTCTCACCCCCGACCAGGTCGACGCCGTCGAGGCGCACGGCACCGGCACCAAGCTGGGCGACCCCATCGAGGCACAGGCACTGATCGCCACGTACGGCCAGGACCGCCCCGCCGACCGGCCCCTGTGGCTGGGCTCGGTAAAGTCCAACATCGGCCACACCCAGGCCGCTTCGGGCGTCGCGGGCCTCATCAAGATGGTCATGGCCATGCGCCACGGCGTCCTGCCGAAGACGCTGCACGTCGGCGAGCCCACACCGAAGGTCGACTGGTCGGCCGGAGCCGTCGCCCTGCTGACCGAGGAGACGGCCTGGCCCAGCACGGGACAGCCGCGCCGGGCCGGTGTCTCGTCGTTCGGCATCAGCGGCACGAATACGCACGCTGTGCTGGAGCAGGCTCCCGATGACGAGCCGGTGCCGGTTTCGGAGTCCCTGGGCATCGTGCCGTGGGTGATCTCCGCCCGGACCGCCGACGCGCTGCGCGACCAGGCACGGCAGCTCCGCGAATACATCGAGCAGCGGCCCGAGTTGAACACCACAGCCGTCGCCGACACGCTCATCAACGGCCGCGCCCTGTTCGAGCACCGTGCGGCTGTCCTCGCCGAAGCTCCTGATGCCGTCGCCGCCGCGCTCGATGCGCTGGCCGCTGGGCAGCCTCACACCCATCTGGTTCAGGGCCAGGCCAAGGCCGTCGGCAAGACGGTGTTCGTGTTCCCGGGGCAGGGGACCCAGTGGGCCGGTATGGGAGCCGAACTCCTCAACTCCATACCCGTGTTCGCGGAATCGATGGC
>NZ_JBHYMK010000112.1:0-10012 GCF_042743065.1 Streptomyces sp. NPDC058872 | reverse complement strand
CGTGGCCATCGCCCCACACTGGCGCACAGCCTCGATCAACCCACCGACCAAGGTCCCCCGAAGCTGGGACTCAACCCCTTAAGTCACTGGTATTGAGGTTAGAGATCGCAGAGAGCGGCTGATCAGCCTGGACTCTCGCCTCCACTCGCAAGTAGTTTCAGCGGAGAACGTTGAGGCTCTCTTCGCCTACCAGGTCGGGATCTGCTTGGGCCAGGTCATCGGCCGCACCTGGGGCACCAAGGGCATTGCTCCGGTCGTCCGCCGCACCGGGAACCGGTTCTCCGTGAACGCGATGTCCGCGATCAGCAAACGCAGCCTGCCCCACACCCGCCGGGCCGGGAATCAGAACGAACTCGCCGCCGAAACCCGCAAGTTCTTCCATAGGCGTCAGCGTCAACCACACATCGTCCGCGGCTACTTCGGCGGCCCACACGTCAGCTACGTCCTGGACGAGAACGCCATGAGTTTCTGATCAATATGTCCGAAGGCGTGGACTGAACTCGCCGTGGAGACGGCTCGGTTGTTTCCGGCAGGCCTCCCTTGTGCTGGCCGTTCTCTGTGAGAATGAGACGTTCGCCCAGCTCGCGGCAGGGTTCGACGTCTCGACGGCCACTGCCTGGCGCTACGTCGACGAGACCCTCGACGTCCTTGTGGCCTGGGTGCCGGGGCTGCACGAGGCCCTGACCGGCCTGGGCGAGGGCGACTTCGTCGTCATCGGCGGCACCCCGATCCCCACCGACCGCATCGCCGCCCACGAGCCGTGCTACTCCCAAAAGCACAAGCAGCACGGCATGAACGTCCAGGCCATCGCCCGGCCCGACGGCACACCGCTCTGGTTCCCCCGGGCCACGCCGGGACGCACCCACTGACCTCACTGCCGCCCGGGCCCACGGCATCATCCAGGCTTGCCTCACCCGGCAGATCCTCGTCCTGGCGGACCGCGCCTACCAGGGCGCCGGCGCCACGGTCCGTACCCTCTGCTACCGCCACCGCGAACACCCCGAGTGCTATCAGCAGTTCAACCGGGACCACGCCCGACTTCGGGTGCTTGGGGAGGGTGTTGTTGCCCTGTTGAAGTCTTGGTGGTTGCTCCGGTGGGCTAGGTGTTCTACCTGCTGCATCGGCGCCATTGCCCAAGCCGTCTACATGCTGCTGACCTGCGGCTATTCAGGATGAGAAGGGTTGAGTGGTCAGGTGTCGTTCTGTGGGTGTTTTGGGGGGTGTGGGGTGGGTGGTTGGTTTGTTGGGGGTGGGTGTTCTTCTTCGGTGTCTTGCAAAGAAAACCGGATAGTACGTATCTTCGTGTTCCTGGCGTGCGCGTTCATCCAATGATCCGGTGTTGTGGAGAGGGTAATGACTGTGCTGACGTTTCAGAAGGGTGTTTTTGGGGTGTCTGTGGGGGGTGGGGTGTCGGGTTTGGTGGCGACGGTTCCTCGTGAGTATGTGCATCGTAGTGCGGTGGCGGAGGTTTTTCTTACGGGGTGTGTGCGGGCGGGGGAGGATGTTTTTGTGGTGGCGGGGCAGTGGCCTCGTGCGCATACGTTTTTTGTGAGTGCTGATGGGCGTTGTCATGATCCGGTGCAGGTGGGTGAGACGGTTCGTCAGGTGGGGCTTTATTTGTGCCATGCGGTGTATGGGGTTCCGTTGGGGCATAAGGTGTTGTTGTGGAGCTTGGATTTTGAGGCCGAGCCGGATTGTTTGTTGATAGGTGATTCTCCGACTGATCTTGAGATTGTTGCTACGTGCAGTGATTTTGTGTGGCAGGGGCGCAGGTTTTCGGGGTTTTTGCAGGTTGTGTTTCGGCGTGATGGCCGGGTTATGGGGCGTGGTCGGGCTCGTTTTAGTTGTGTGCCGCCGGCGGTGTATGAGCGGTTGCGGGGGCCTCGTGTGGTGCGGGGTGAGGGTGTGATGGCTTGTGTGTCGCCGCGTGTGGAGCCGGTGTTGGCTTCTTCGGTGGGTAAGGTGGCGGCTTTTGATGTGGTGTTGGCTGCTGCGCAGGGTCCGGGGCGGTGGCTTTTGAGTCCCGATCTGGGGCATCCCATTCTTTTTGAGCATGCTAATGATCATCATCCGGGGATGGTGTTGGTGGAGGCGGCGCGGCAGGCAGCGTATGGGGTGTTGCCGGCTGAGGGGTTTTTGGTGACGGGGATGGCGTCGGAGTTTCTCAGTTATGCCGAGTTCGATGCCGCGTGTTGGGTGGATGCCCGGCTGTTGTCTCAAAGGGTGGAGGGTGACGTGGTGGAGGTGGAGGTGGTGGGGCATCAAGAGGGTCGTGAGGTCTTTCGTGCACAGGTCACCGCGGTGCGGCAGGTGAAGGCCGTGGCCGGCTAGGTGTCTTGTGGTGGGGGAGGGGCGTGGTGGTGGGGGTGGTCGTGTGCTTGAGGGTTGCTTGAAGCGGCCTGGGCGGTGTCTGTTCGGCCTCGTATGATGACCGCGCCTTGCCCCGTTGTAGGCCTTGAATCGTTAACCGACTATCGGCAAAGGGAAATCCGCGTGGAAACGGCACGGTTTGTCTCGCTCATCGCTGCGACCATCACTATGGGGTTGGTGAGTGGCTTGTTCTATGGCTTTTCTGTCTCGGTGATGCCGGGGTTGAAGCGCACGGATGACCGTACGGTCATCGAGGTCATGCAGAAGATTAATGTGGCCATTCTCAATGGCTGGTTCGTGTTGGGGTACATCGGGGCTTTCGTTTTCACGGCCGTGGCTGTTGCCTTGCATGTTCCGGATGGCCGTCGGGGGGTGTTGGTTCCTTTGGTGGTGGCTCTCGCCCTCTATATCGTGGTGATGAGCATGACCAGTCGGGTGAACATTCCGTTGAATAATGCTTTGGAGAAGGCGGGTCCGGCTTCGGGGATTGCTGATCCGGCCGCGGTCAGGCGTGCTTTTGAAGCTCCTTGGGCGCGGGCCAATGCCTGGCGGGCGGTGCTGTGCACGGTGGCGGTCGGGTTTTTGGCGTGGGCTTTGGTGCGTTACGGCGCCGGCAGTTGAACCGGGTGAACCTTTCCCGGCCTCGCGTCTACATCGGTCAGCTCCGTGTAGCTGGTTGAACACGCCTGCCACTGAATTTCTCGTGCGGCTCGACGGGTCGCGCGAGAAATTCAGTGGCAGGCGTGTGTCTAGAATGATCACTTCGGAATGAGTTGAGTCGTGGGGCGTGTACTTGCCGATCTTGGTTGGCAGGGTGTCCGGCTGCTGGGGGCGACCAGCTGGAGTTCCTGCTGCAGGTGGTATTGAGTCGAAACTATCTGGTTGCCTTGTTCGTTGAGGTGGTGTGATTGAGCTTGGGGGTGCGCGGGGTCTGGGGGCCTGCCGCGTAGGAGGTGGTGCGGCTGCGTGTGGTGGCCGCGTTGGAGTCGGGGCAGGTGCGGACGTACCGGCGGGCGGCTGAGGTGTTCGGGGTCTCGGAGCGGTCCGTGGGTACCTGGTGGCGCAAGTACAAGGCTGCGGGTAGGGAGGCGCTCGCCGCACCGGTCAAGTCCCGCTCGGGACCGGGTGACCTGATCGGGGCCGAGGGCCGTGCGGTGCTGTTCCAGGCGATGGCCGACTACACCCCGGAGGAGTTGCTGATCGGTGGCCCGTTGTGGACCCGCAAGCTGGTCGGCGAGCTGATCCGGATGGTTGTCGGTGTCACCATGACCGAGCAGGGGGTGGGCAAGTGGCTGCGCCGGCACGGGTTCTCCCCGCAGCGGCCCGACCGCCGCTCCTACCGCCAGGACCAGGCGAAGGTCGATGCCTGGCTGGACAACGAGTACCCCGCGATCGCCGCCCGGGCGAAGACGGAGCGCGCCGTGGTGGCCTGGATGGACCAGTGCGGCCTGCGCTCGGACACCGCCCCGCCGGGCCGCTCGTGGGCACCGGCCGGGCAGACCCCGACCGTGAAGGTCAGCGGCCTCCGGTTCCGCGTGAACATCATGTCCGCGATCGCCTCCCGCGGCTCACTCTGGTTCACCGTGTTCACCGGCAAGTTCACCGCGAAGGTCTTTGTCGCGTTCCTCGACCGGCTCGCCCGCCAGGCCGGACGCAAGGTCCACGTCATCGCCGACCGGCACCCCGTCCACCGCGGCAAGACCGTCCGCGCCTGGCTGGAGACGAACGCCGAACGCGTCGAGTTGCACCTGATGCCCGGCTACAGCCCCGAACTCAACCCCGACGAGATCTTGAACGCGGACATCAAGCGGCATGTCCACGCCGCACGGGCCCGTTCGATCGATGATTTTGCCCGCGACACCCGACGCTTCCTCCACCGCCGTCAGCGCCAACCTCACATCGTCCGCGGCTACTTCCACGCCCGACACGTCCGCTACACCCTCGAATAGGCAACCAGATAGTTTCGACTCAATGCGTCCCGGTGCCGACGGTGCCGGGCTTCTCGAGCACGAGGAAGTCGGCCACGAAGCACGCGACGTCACCGCTGTCCGTGCGGCCCACCCACACCGGGTAGGACCCGGAGCCGCGGCCCGTATTGAAGGCCACGACCTCCTCCCCGTCCGACCCGACCCACAAGGGAGGCCGGGCGAAATCCGCTGCCACGTAGGCCCTCAGATCCTCGACGAGCCGGTCCTCGTGATCAGCCAGCGCGTCCACGCCGGAGCCGTCGACGAAGCACACGTCCCCGTAATCCGTCTCGTAACCGAAGAATTCGTTCTCACCGAGCTCCGTGACGTCCTCGTGTTCGCCGAGTGCGAGCTCCCACCGGGCCACGGGGGCGTCGGCGACGGACAGCCGGGCAGCGGCCGTCACCCGGGCCGGCGTGCCGTCGTTGTCGAACGACACCACCGCCACGGTGACCGGATACCTGCCCGGGCGGACGGTGGCCGTATACGGACGCGGCCTGAACGGCCCGAGGCCCGTGAAGGGATCGCAGACCACGACCCTTCCCGTGGGCAGCGCCAGGTCCACGGGCTCGCTCAGGGAGACGGTGGCAAGCCGGCCTCCCCGGAGGGTGCAGTGGGACTGGTCCGTGAACAGGGCGGTGAAGTCCGAAGGAGTGAGAGGCATGAGATCATCCAGGTAGGCGGGCGGGGGCACGACTCTAGACCAGGGTCGTCGCGATGTGCCGGGCCGCCGTCGGCGGCTGCTTCCCGCGGACAACGGCCCGTGGGGGTGGTGGCCTCGCCGACGTGGACAGGGGCGGCCCGAGCGTGACCCGTCACGAGCCGCACCTCGCGCATTCCGACCATACCCGACCCCGGCAGTCGTGTCCGGATCGCGTTCCTCGTCCGCGACTTCGGTTCTCCCGCCCCTCCCCGAGGCTTGAGGCAGCACCTAGCCTGAGCTTGACTCTGTCGGGGATCTTGTAGTCGTTGAGATCAACTGCCCAGGTTGCGAAAGGACTTGAGTCGGGGGATCTCGCGTTGGTCGAGGTAGTTCTGGAAAACAGTCGATCGGCGGGGTGTGGGGGCTTCCTCTGCTGGTGGCAGTCCGCTGAGGCGCTCGATATTGACAGCGATGGCTGTCAGGACGTGCTGGACGTGGGCCTTTCCCTGTCCGTGGTAGCGGCAGCGCCGCATGCCGTGGCCGAACCCGTTGACCGTGCCTTCCACCCCGGAGCGGACCGCGTAGCGGGCTTTCCACTCGGACGCCTGTTGCTCGGCGCGGACGCAGAGCTGCAGGTCACGGAGCTCTCGTGGGGGAAAGCCCACGGTGCGGTGGCTTTCGCGGGACGTGGTGCACCGTGCGCGGGCCGGGCAGGGCTGGCATTGGCTCTTGGTGAATCGGGCCACGATCAGCGGGGCTGCGGTGGGCGAGGAGGTCGGGTAGGCGCCGTGCCAGCCCTGGCTGACCTGGCCCTGGGGACAGGCGACCTGCCGACGGTCGAAGTCGATGCGGAAGTCGTCCCGGGCAAAGCCCTCGCTTTGGCGGTGCTGGCGGGTGGGGTTGCTCTTCAGCGGGCCGGAGACGGTGACCTGGTGTTCACGGGCGGCTTGTTCCAGGTGGGGCAGGGAGGTGTAGCCGTCGACCAGGTGTTCGGCGGGCAGCGGATATGGACTCCTTGAACCAGACAGCCAGCACGGTCGATGCGGCTCGTGCCGACAGAACCAGGGCGGATTGGGAGTGGGTCCTGGAGCATGCCGCTTTCACGGGCTCGCAGCCCGGGATGCCGATCGTCCGGTTGCGTCCTGGGAAGTGGTGTATGGGTTGGACCTGATCCGGGGGTTTGCTCCGGCATCGGGCTGATGCCCGCATAGACGAACGGCCACCGGCTGATCTTCGAAGTGTCGAAGCCTCGAAGGAGATCAGCACGATGACCGCACCTGACAGTCTGCCCCTGCACGCCCTCGCGGAGGACAACCTCGCCGCGGCGAGTCCCGATCTGCTGCGCGCGATGATCAAGACGTTCGCCGACGCGCTCATGTCGGCGGAGGCCGACGCCCTCTGCGGAGCCGAGTACGGGCAGGTCAGCGACGAACGCGTCAACCACCGCAACGGCTATCGCCCGCGCGAGTGGGACACCAGGGCCGGCACCATCGAGCTGGCCGTCCCCAAGCTGCGGCAGGGCAGCTACTTCCCGCACTGGCTCCTGGAGCGCCGCCGCCGGGCCGAGCAGGCCCTCATCTCGGTGGTCGCCACCGCCTACCTGCTGGGGGTCTCCACTCGGCGGGTCGAGAAGCTCGCCGAGTCCCTCGGCGTCACGCAGCTGTCGAAGTCCCAGGTCAGCGCGATGGCAAAGCATCTGGACGAGCAGGTCGCAGCCTTCCGTGACCGGCCCCTGGACGCGGGCCCGTACTCGTTCGTCTGGGTCGACGCGCTCACGCAGAAGGTCCGCGAGGGCGGCCGGATCGTCAACGTGCACGCGCTGATCGCGGTCGGCGTCAACGCCGACGGCCACCGTGAGATCCTCGGCCTGGACGTGGCCACCTGCGAGGACGGTGCCGGCTGGCTCGCCTTCCTGCGCTCGCTGATCGCCCGCGGCCTGTCGGGCGTCCAGCTCGTCGTCTCCGACGCCCACGCCGGCCTCGTGGACGCGATCGGAGCCACCCTGCCCGGCGCGTCCTGGCAGCGGTGCCGCACCCACTACGCGAGGAATCTGCTGAGCCAGGTCCCGAAATCGGCCCAGCCCTGGGTGGCCACGCTGATGCGGACGGTCTTCGAACAGCCCGACACCGACGCGGTGAAGGCACAGATGCGGCACGTCCTGGACGCACTGGAAGCCAAGTTCCCCAAAGCCGCAGCCCACTTGGACATCGCCCAGCACGATCTGCTGGCCTTCACCGCGTTCCCGCGCGAGATCTGGAAGCAGATCTGGTCGAACAACCCGCAGGAGCGGCTGAACAAGGAGATCCGCCGCCGCACCGATGTCGTCGGGATCTTCCCCGACCGCACCGCCGTGATCCGGCTCGTCGGCGCGGTCCTCGCCGAGCAGAACGACGAGTGGACCGAGGCCCGCCGCTACATGGGCCGCGAACTTCTCGCCAAGGCCCGTCTCCACCCGATCGAGTCAGAAACCGACGAACCCACTATCCCGACCGAACTCACCGCATAGCCTCAAAGACGAGATCACCGAGTGGCCGTCGATACACCACTCCAGCAGACGTGACCGATCGTCCTTGGGCTGGATGTCATCGAGCACGCTGCTGGGGGTGACCAGCTGGGGTTCCTGCTGCAGGTGGTAAGCGCTGGTCCGGGCTAGCTTGTGGTTGACGCGGCGGTGAATGTGGCTTGTTGGTGCGGAACCGATTACGCCGCGCATGATGTCGATGCGTTCAGGCTTGTGGTGGGTGAGGTGATTTCGTTGCCCGATGCGTTCCGTGCTGGTGCTGAGTGTCTGACCGGTTGGCTGGCCGATCCATATGGTGCAGACCACTGGCGCGTCCAGGAGGGGCTAGCTCTCAGGCGGATCGGCTGACGGTCCCGCCGGGCATGTTTGTCGGCTCTGTCGCTGATCTTGTGACGTTCAGGTCCGGTCTGTCGATCGTGATCTTGCCTGTCGGCTTCTCGGTTGCTGAGCGATACTCATCCAGTGCGCATGGATGGATTTCCTCAACTCGCGCTCCGGTGCGCTGTCTGGAGCGGTGCGGTGCTCGTCGCTCCGCTACTCCTGGTCGGCGGCGGCCCGGCATACGACCGGCTCATGCGCCATCTGAACCGTGAGGACGGACCGGGCCTTCTCGCCAAGGAAAGAGGCTGGGTGCACCCGGCGTATTGGGTGGTCACGAATCCTCTCGTGCTTGCCTTGACGTGGCCGACGCGTCGAGGCGGATTCTTGAGGCGTTGACGGCTGGAGCGGAGCACAGCACAGCCGATCAGTTTCTCAGCAGAATGCGAGTGCGGAGGAGGTCGAGCTTAGCCCGGCCGTAGCCGGCGCGTTTGAGTAGTTTGACCCGGGTGACCTGGCCTTCGACCTGGCCGGAGCTCCAGGTGCTCGACAATCCGGCGACAACTGCGTTTCGGTCACGCAGGAGCCCGTCGGCGAACTGCTGCAGGGCTGGCAGATCGTGTGTTCTGGCCTGGTTGATCCATCTTTCGAGGTCTTCGCCGCGGCGTTCGCGCATGAGCGAACCGAAGCCTCGGACGTGTTCAGCGGTGGCGTTGAGTTCGGGGCAGGCTTCCCGGACCTCCTTTAGGCCCACGCCCTCCTCGGGCCGCAAGTGCTCAGGCCGGATCATGATCCAGCGCAGGGCCCGCCTTGGCTTCGGCACCGCCGGGGGTGCGGCCAGGTTGAACTTTCGTAGGGGAAAGAGGAGCGCAGTACGTCCCAGGAGTAGGTCCGGGCCTTGGGTGAGTACGTCTTTGCCTGTAGGAAGGCCTGGAGGATCCTTTGCGACTGTCGGTCCGAGGGCGACGGCGTCCACCATGCCGTGCTCGATCGCCTGGATGCGTAACTTTGTTCTTGCCGGATGAGTCGGCTGGCCGAGTGGCGGCCAGCCGTGCCCGAGGCGATCCGAAAGTCATTTACGGGACAGCCCGTGGGGTGTGGTGTGTGGTGGGGGTGGTTTTTGGGTTGTGTGGGGGTGGTTTTTATGCGCGGTGGGGTGTTGCTCGGCCGTAGAGCATGAGGCTGCGGGAGAGGGCGGTGAGTGCGGTGATGCAGAGCAGGGTGCGCATGATGTTGGTGGCGACCCAGGTGGTTTTGAAGGATTCGACGACGGAGAAGTCGGTGACCTTGGCGGGGTTGCCGAGTTGTGCGAGTTCGTTGTTCAGCGGGATGTTGACTGAGAAAGTGATGAGGAGGACGACGAAGTAGGCGAGGGCGGCGGCAGCGGTCCATACCGCTACTTTGCGGTTGCTTTTGCGGAATTCGATGATGGCTGAGGCGATGGGGAGTAGGAGCGCGAAGACAAAGGCCATGCCGAACAGGCCGTTTCCGTCGATTTCGGCATTGATGTTTTGCATGGCGGTGATGTAGGTGCGGTTGTCGCCGTCGCTCAGGCCGGGCATTACTGATACGTCGAAGGCGAAGAATAGTCCTGCCATCAGGCCCATCAGAAGGGTGGAGGTGAGTAGGAGGGTGGTGCGCAGGCTGGTCTTGGCGGGGGTGGGGGGCGGGGTGTGGCCGGGGTGGGTGCCGTGTGGTGTTGAGGCGTAGGGGTAGGAGTTGGGGTTGGTGTGTGTGTAGGGGTTGTGGGCGGGGTTGTGGTTCATGGGGCTTCCTTGTCTGGGTGGTCGGGGCGCTTTTGCCTTGGGCGTGGAGACACGGGCACGCAGACATGCGGGCGTGTGGGCATGTGATCGTGGCACTGGTGGGGGTTGCTGCCACGGCTTGAGGCCCGCCCTTGAGTGAATCTCAAGGGCGGGCGGAAGGTGGCGTCTTGGGCGGGTGTTTGCCGTGTGGTGCCGGGAGTGTTGCTGGTTGCGCTTGCTGGGCGGGAGCGGGGTGTGTTGTGTCGGTGGGGGTGTTGCCGGCCGTGTGTCAGTAGCGGTAGTGGTCGGGCTTGTAGGGGCCTTCGACGGGGATGCCGATGTAGGCGGCCTGTTCGGGGCGCAGGGTGGTGAGTTTGACGCCGAGGGCGTCGAGGTGGAGGCGGGCGACCTTTTCGTCGAGGTGCTTGGGCAGGGTGTAGACGTCGGT
>NZ_JBHYMK010000111.1:0-10520 GCF_042743065.1 Streptomyces sp. NPDC058872 | reverse complement strand
CGCCATCCGCCCCGCGAACACCACCGACCCACCCAACAACTCCGCAGCCATCCCCACCCACTGCGACCCCTGCCCCGGAAACACCAACACCGTGCCGCCGTCCACCGTGCGCCCGCCGTCCCAGGCCTGTGCGTCGGCGTCGGCGTCGGCCAGTTGGTCCAGCAGGGTGCGGAGTCGGTCTGCGTCGCCGATCAGGGCCTTGCGGTGCTCGAAGGAGGTGCGGGCGTTCAGGGCGGAGCCGATGTCGCGGGGGTCCGCTGCGGGGCTGCCGTCGAGGTGGCGGCGCAGTCGGTCGGCCTGGGCGCGCAGGGCCTGCGGGCTCTTGGCCGACAGCAGCCAGGGCACCGCGGGCAGCGGGGTGCGGGCGACCGCCGCGCCGTCGTCCTCAAGGGGGGTGTGTTCGAGGATGGTGTGGACGTTGGTGCCGCTGAGGCCGAAGGAGGACACGCCGGCCCGGTACGGGCGGTCGTGGGCCGGCCAGGGCTGCTGCTCGGTCGCGAGGGCGAGCGCGCCGCGGGTCCAGTCGACGTGGCCGGACGGCCTGCCGACGTGCAGGGTGCGGGGCACCTCGCCGTGCCGCATGGACAGCACCGTCTTGATGACCCCTGCCACGCCCGATGCCGCCTGGGCGTGGCCGAGGTTGGACTTGAGCGAGCCGACCAGGAGGGGCCGGTCGGCGGGCCGGTCCTGGCCGTAGGTGGCCAGCAGCGCCTGTGCCTCGATGGGGTCGCCGAGGGTGGTGCCGGTGCCGTGCGCCTCCACCACGTCCACCTCGGACGCCGTCAGGCCCGCGTCCGCGAGCGCCGCCCGGATGACCCGCTGCTGCGACGGTCCGTTGGGGGCGGAGAGGCCGTTGCTGGCGCCGTCCTGGTTGGTGGCCGAACCGCGGACCACGGCCAGCACCGGGTGCCCGTTGCGCCGGGCGTCGGACAGCCGCTCCAGCAGCAGGACGCCGACGCCCTCGCCCATGCCCATGCCGTCCGCGTCGTCCGAGAAGGCCTTGCAGCGGCCGTCCTCGGCGAGTCCGCGCTGACGGGAGAAGCTGATGAGGGCGCCGGGGGTGGCCATCACGGCGACGCCGCCGACCAGGGCGAGGGAGCAGTCTCCGCCGCGCAGGGCCCGGCCGGCGAGGTGCATCGCGACGAGGGAGGAGGAGCAGGCCGTGTCGATGGTCACGGCGGGGCCTTCCAGGCCGAGGGTGTAGGCGACCCGGCCGGACACGACACTGGGGGCGCTGCCGGTGAGGAGGTGGCCGTCGCCTTCTTCCGACTGGGCGACGACGGCGGCGTAGTCGGCGTAGTTGACGCCGGTGAACACTCCGGTGCGGCTGCCGCGCAGGGCGACGGGGTCGATGGCGGCGCGTTCGATGGCTTCCCAGGTGGTTTCCAGGAGCATCCGCTGCTGGGGGTCCATGGCCAGGGCCTCGCGCGGGGAGATGCCGAAGAACTCGGCGTCGAAGTCGGCCGCGTCGTGGAGGAAGCCGCCGCGCCGGGTGGTGGAGGTGCCGGGGCGGTCGGGGTCGGGGTCGTAGAGCGCTTCGATGTCCCAGCCGCGGTCGGTGGGGAAGTCCGAGACGGCGTCGCCGCCTTCGGCGAGCAGCCGCCACAGGTCTTCGGGGGTGCCGATGCCACCGGGGAAGCGGCAGGCCATGGACACGATCGCGATCGGCTCGTCGTCGGGCACGGGGGCGGGCGCGGCGGTGCCCGGGGTGTCGGCGTGCGCCGTGGCGGTCTGCCGGCCGAGGAGTTCCGCGCGGATCTCCTCGGCGAGGGCGGTGGACGAGGGGTGGTCGAAGATCAGGGTGGACGGCAGCCGCAGTCCGGTGGCGGTGTTGAGCCGGTTGCGGAGTTCGACCGCCGTGAGGGAGGCGAACCCCATGTCCTGGAAGGCCTTGCCGGGCCGGATCGCGTCCACGGTGGGGTGGCCGAGGACGGC
Organism: Streptomyces sp. NPDC058872; assembly: GCF_042743065.1. Classification (NCBI taxonomy): domain Bacteria; kingdom Bacillati; phylum Actinomycetota; class Actinomycetes; order Kitasatosporales; family Streptomycetaceae; genus Streptomyces; species Streptomyces sp. NPDC058872. The sequence continues at coordinate 8,585 of NZ_JBHYMK010000111.1, read as the reverse complement.
GGCGGCGTGGGTGCGGACCAGGTCGAGCAGCAGGCGCCGCTGTTCGGATGCGCCGAGGGCGGCGAGCCGTTGCCGCAGCTGTGCGGCGGCGGGTGCCTCGGTGTCGCCGGTCGTCGCGTCCAGGGCGCGGCGGGCTTCGGGGATGCCGGTGAGCAGCGGGCTGGGACGGGTGGAGGTGAAGACGGCGGCGAACCGCTCCCAGTCGACGTCGGCGACGGCGAGTACGGTCTCGTCGTCGTCCAGGGCCTGTTGCAGGGCGTGGACGGCGAGGTCGGGGGCGATCCGGGGCAGGCCGTGCTGCTCCAGTTTGAACAGGTCGGCGTCTTCTCCGGCGATGCGGTCCTGCCACGGGTTCTCGGCCTGCCAGATGCCCCAGTCGACGGTGGTGGCGGTGAGGCCGCGGGCCCGGCGGTGCTGGGCGAGGGCGCCGAGGTAGGCGTTGGCCGCGGCATAGGCGCCGTGGTCGCCGCTGCCCCAGACTCCGGCGATGGAGGAGAACAGGACGAAGGCGTCGAGTTCCCGGTCGAGGAGGGCGTCGAGGTGTTCGGCTCCGGAGGCCTTGGCTGCGACGATCTGTTCGAACGCGGACATGGGTGTGCCGTCGAGCGGTGCGAGCGCGACGAAGGCGGCGGCGTGGACGACGGCGGTGACCGGGTCGCCCGCCGTCTCCAGGCCGGTGAGCAGCGCCGCCACGTCCTGGCGGTCCGCCAGGTCGCAGACGGGCAGGGTGAGCCGTACGCCGAGGGCGTCGAGTTCGGCGGCGAGTTCGGCCGCGCCGGGTGCCTGGGGGCCGCGGCGGCCCGGCAGGACGAGGTGGGTGGCGCCGCTGCGTGCGAGCCAGCGGGCGAGGTGCGGGCCGACGGCGCCGGTGCCGCCGGTCAGCAGGACGGTGCCGCGAGGCTTCCAGGGCTTCGTACGGCCGTCGTTCCGGGGGGCGTGGCGGAGGCGGCGGGCTAGGAGGCCGGAGGCGCGCAGGGCGAGCTGGTCCTCGCGGCCGGTGCCGCCGTCCGGGCCGGGGCAGGCGCCGGAGGCCGTGAGGACGGCGGCGAGCCGGGTCCGGGCGCGGGCGTCGAGGTCCGACGGCAGGTCGACGAGTCCGCCCCAGCGGGCGGACAGTTCGAGCGCGGCCACCAGTCCGGTGCCCCAGACCAGTGCCTGGCGGGGGTGGGTGACCGGGTCGTCCGCGTCCGTGGACACGGCTCCGGCGGTGGCGCACCAGAGGGGTGCCGTGAGGGCGAGGTCGCCCAGGGCCTGGACGAGGGCGACGGTGAGGGCCGTTCCGATGGGCAGGACCGGGTGGTCCGGGTGGGGCTGGTCCGCGACGGCGAGCAGCGAGAGCACGCCGGTCGGGACGCGGTCGCCGAGGGCGGCGGCGAGGATGTCCGCGAGGTCCGCGCGGCGGACGGCGCCGGCGCTGACTTCGGCCGTGACGACGGTGGCACCCGCTTCGGTGAGGGCCAGGACCGGGCCGCGGACCCGTTCGTCGTCGCCGTGTCCGGCGGGCAGTACGACGAGCCAGGTGCCGGCGGCGGTGGTGGCGGCGGCGGCGGCGGGCGGGTCGGGCAGGGGCTGCCAGTCGATGCGGTAGCGCCAGGAGTCGATGACGCTCTCGTCGCGGCGCTGCCGGCGCCAGTCGCGCAGGGCGGGCAGGACGGGGGCGAGGGCGTCCTCGTCGACGGCGAGATGGGCGGCGATCTCGGCCGGGGCCTCGTGGTCGACCATGTGCCAGAAGGCGGTGTCGTGCGGGTCGGCGGCCGGGCGGGCTTCGGGCGCCGCCTCCGGCTCCAGCCAGTAGCGCCGCAGCTGGAAGGGGTATCCGGGCAGGGCCGTGGGGCGGGCACCGGTGCCGGCGAACACCGCGGACCAGTCGACGGCCGCGCCCGCCACCCACAGTTCGGCGGCCGAGCGCAGCGCCCGGCGCAGTCCGCCGTCGTCGCGGCGCAGGGTGCCGACGACGACGGGCGGCTCCGCGGCGCCGGTGGCCTCGGCGGTGTCCTGGAGGGCCATGGTCAGCACCGGGTGCGGCGACACCTCGACGAAGACCTCGTGGCCCTGTTCGACGAGGGAACGTACGGCGGCGTCGAAGCGGACGGTGCCGCGGAGGTTGCGATACCAGTAGTCGGCGTCCATGGCCGTGGTGTCGAGCCGGTCGCCGGTGACGGTGGAGAACAGCGGGATGCGGGCCGCCAGCGGGCGTACGCCGGCCAGCGCGGCCAGCACCTCGGACCTGATCCGCTCGACCTGCGCCGAGTGCGAGGCGTAGTCGACGGGGACCTCCCTGGCCCGTACGCCCCGGGACTCGCAGTGGGCGAGCAGTTCGGCGAGTGCCCCGGTCTCCCCCGAGACGACCACGGCGGCGGGCCCGTTGACGGCGGCCACGGACAGCTTCTCGGCCCAGGGGGCGATCTCGGCGCGGACCCGGTCCTCGGGCAGGGACACGGCGACCATGCCGCCGAGTCCGGCCAGCGCCCGGATGGCCCGGCTGCGCAGGGCGACGACCGCCGCGCCGTCCTCCAGGGTCAGGGCTCCCGCCACCACGGCGGCGGCGATCTCGCCCTGGCTGTGCCCGACCACGGCGTCGGGCCGGACGCCCCAGGAGTCCCAGTGCGCGGCCAGGGACACCATCACCGCCCACAGCACCGGCTGCACCACGTCCACCCGTTCCAGGGAGGGTGCCCCGGGCGCGCCGTCGAGGACGTCGAGGAGCGTCCAGTCGACGTGGGCGGAGAGGGCCGTGTCGCAGGCGGCGAGCCGGTCCCGGAAGACGGGGCTGGTGGCGAGCAGGTCCCGGGCCATGCCGGCCCACTGGGAGCCCTGACCGGGGAACACCAGGGCGGTCCGGCCCTCGACGACCCGACCGGTGCCGGTGACGACGTCGGCGGGCACAGCCGGGACGGGGCCGGGGGCCGTGTCGCCGGGGAGGTCCGGGTCCGGCACGGACAGGGCGGCGAGCCCGTGCAGCAGGGCGGGGTGTCCGTCGCCGATCACCACGGCCCGGTGTTCGAAGGCGGCCCGGGTGGTCGCCAGCGAGAACCCGATGTCGGCCGGCCGGGCGGGCGCGTCCGTGGCGAGGCGGGCGCGCAGCCGGGCCGCCTGGTCGCCGAGCGCGGCCGCGGTACGGCCGGACAGCACCCAGGGCAGCACGGCGGCGGGCGGGCGCACCGCATCGGCCGCGGCTTCCGGGCCGCCGGTCGCTGCTTCCGGCCCGGCGGCCGGTTCCGGCTCCGGTGCCTGTTCGAGGACGACGTGCGCATTGGTGCCGCTCATGCCGAAGGAGGACACGCCGGCCCGGCGCGGCCGGTCGACGGCGGGCCAGTCGCGGGTCTCGGTGAGCAGTTCGACGGCGCCCGAGGACCAGTCGGCGTGCGGGGTGGGCGCGTCCACATGCAGGGTGCGGGGCAGGACGCCGTGCCGCAGCGCGAGGACCGTCTTGATGACCCCGGCGACCCCGGCGGCGGCCTGGGTGTGCCCGATGTTCGACTTCAGCGACCCCAGCCACAGCGGCCGTCCGGTGGGCCGGTCCTGGCCGTACGTGGCCAGCAGCGCGTCGGCCTCGATGGGGTCGCCGAGGGTGGTGCCGGTGCCGTGCGCCTCGACCGCGTCCACGTCCCGGGCGGTGAGGCCCGCGTCGGCGAGGGCGGCCCGGATGACCCGCTGCTGGGAGGGGCCGTTGGGGGCGGTGAGGCCGTTGCTGGCGCCGTCCTGGTTGATCGCCGAGCCGCGCAGTACGGCCAGGACCGTACGGCCGTTGCGCCGTGCGTCGGACAGCCGCTCCAGTAGGAGCATCCCCACGCCCTCGCCCCAGCCTGTGCCGTCGGCCGCCGCCGCGAACGGCTTGCAGCGGCCGTCGGGAGACATCGCGCCCTGCCGGCTGAACTCGACGAACACCGCGGGCAGCGCCATCACGCTGACCCCGCCGGCGAGCGCGAGCGAGCACTCGCCGGCCCGCAGCGCCCGCGCCGCGAGGTGCAGCGCCACCAGCGAGGCCGAGCAGGCGGTGTCCACGGTGACGGCGGGGCCTTCGAGGCCGAGCGCGTAGGACACCCGCCCGGACATCACGCTCATCGAGTTCCCCGTCATCAGGAACCCCTGGACGGCTTCGGCGGCGCCGGCGCCCAGCGTCGCGTACCCCTGGTCGATGGCCGCCGCGTACACGCCGGTACGGCTGCCCCGCAGGGTGAGCGGGTCGATGCCGGCCTGCTCGACGGCCTCCCAGGACGCCATCAGCAGCAGCCGCTGCTGCGGATCCATGGCGACCGCCTCACGGGGCGAGATGCCGAAGAACTCCGGGTCGAAGTCCGCCGCGCCGTCCAGGAACGCCCCCCGGCCGGGGACCGTGCCGCCGGCCGGCCAGGCGGCCTCCCAGCCCCGGTCGCCGGGAACGGGCCCGATGGTGTCGCGGCCTTCGGCGAGCAGCTCCCACAGGTCTTCCGGGGTGCGGACGCCGCCGGGGAAGCGGCAGCTCATCGCCACGATCGCGATCGGCTCGCTGCTCCGGGCCTCGGCCTCTCGGAGGCGCTGCCGGGTGTCCCGCAGGTCGATGGTCACCCGGTTGAGGTAGTCGCGCATCCTCTGGTCGCTCACTGGACACCGCTGCTTTCGTCTCGGGCTGCTCGTGCTCGGGTCTCGTCTCGGGGTGCGCGGGGTGCGCGGGGTGCATGGGGTGCATGGGGTGCATGGGGTGCGCGTACGGCGTCTACGGCGCGGTCCGGTCGGCCGGTCATGCGGAGCCCAGCTGACGGTCGATGTAGTCGAACATCTCGTCGTCGCTGGCCGCCTCGATCAGCTCGGGAGCCAGGTCGTCCGCGTCGCCCCCGGCCGGGCCGGCGGGCGGTGTCCCGCCGGGCAGCGGACGGGACAGCACGTCCCGTATGCGGGCGGCCAGTTCGTCGCTGATGCCCTCCGGCGGCAGGGCGTCGAGCAGGGCCTCCAGGGTGTCGAGCCCGGCCCGGACCGCCTCGTCGCCGGTGGGGCGGGCGGCAGCGGTCCGCTCGACAAGGTGGCGGGCCAGGGCCTCCGGTGTGGGGTGGTCGAAGACGAGCGCCGCGGGCAGCCGCAGCCCGGTCGAGGACACCAGCCGGTTGCGCAGCTCGACCCCGGTGAGGGAATCGAAGCCGACGTCCTTGAAGGGGCGGGCCGGGCGGATCAGGTCCGGCGAGCTGTGGCCCAGCACCGCGGCGGCGTTGCCGCGCACCAGGTCGAGCAGGGTCCGGTACAGCTCGGCCTCGGGCAGCTCGGCGAGCTGCTGCGCCATCGAGCGGGCCGGTGCCGCGGCCCCGCCCGTGGCGGTACGGGCCGGGCGGACCAGGCCGCGCAGCACCGCGGGCAACCGGTCGTCCGCCCGCAGCACGGCCGGGGCGATCCTGGCCGCGAGCCGGTAGGCGTACGGGGAGTCCAGCGCCGCGTCGAACAGGGCCAGGCCCTCCGCCGAGGTCAGCGCGCCCGCCCCGGCGCCCCGGCCCGCGGTGACCCCGGCGGTCATCTCGCTGCGCTCCTCCCACAGGCCCCAGCCGATGGACAGGCCCGGCAGCCCCTCGGCGCGGCGTTCGGCGGCGAGTGCGTCGAGGACCGCGTTGGCGGCGGCGTAGTTGGCCTGCCCGGCCGCGCCGAACTGGGCGGCGCCCGAGGAGAACAGGACCAGCGCCGCGAGGTCGAGGTCCCGGGTGAGGTCGTGCAGGGCGAGCGCCGCGTCCGCCTTGGGCCGCAGCACCCGGTCGAGCCGGTCCGGGGTCAGCCCGGCGATGGTGGCGTCGTCGAGGACCCCGGCCGCGTGCACGACGGCGGTCAGCGGGTGCCCGGTGGGCACCGCGCCGAGCAGGTCGGCGAGCGCGGTGCGGTCGGCGACGTCGCAGGCGGCGACCGTCACCGACGCCCCCAGCCCGGTCAACTCCCTTACCAGCTCGGGCATTCCGTCGGCGGAGGTGCCCCGGCGGCCCGCCAGCAGCAGGTGCCGGGTGCCGCGTGCGACGACCAGGTGCCGGGCCAGCAGCCGCCCCAGGGTGCCGGTGGCCCCGGTGACCAGGACGGTCCCTTCGGGGTCGAGCGGAGCGGGCAGCAGCAGGACGTTCTTGCCGGTGCCCCGGGCCTGGCTGAGCGAGCGCAGCGCGGCCGGGGCCTGCCGGACGTCCCAGCCGGTGACGGGCAGCGGACGCAGCACCCCCTGCTCGAACAGGTCCAGGATCTCGGCGAGCATCTCGCCGATGCGTTCCGGACCGGCCTCCATCAGGTCGAACGCCCGGTAGCGCACGCCCGGGTGCTGCCGGGCGACCGTCTCCGGGTCGCGGACGTCGGTCTTGCCCATCTCCACGAACCGGCCGCCGCGCGGCAGCAGCCGCAGACCCGCGTCCACGAACTCCCGCGCCAGGCTGTCCAGGACCACGTCGACGCCCCGCCCGCCGGTGACCGTCAGGAACGCCTCCGCGAAGTCGGTGGTACGGGTCGAGGCGATGTGCGCGTCGTCCAGTCCGCCGGCCCGCAGGACGTCCCACTTGGCCGGGGACGCGGTCGCGTACACCTGCGCCCCGGCGTGTCGGGCCAGCTGCACCGCCGCCATGCCGACACCGCCGGCCGCGGCGTGGACCAGTACGGATTCCCCGCGCCGCAGCCCGCCCAGATCGAACAGACCGTAGTAGGCGGTGAGGAACACCACGGGCACGGACGCGGCGCGGGCGAAGGACCAGCCCGCCGGGATCCGGGCGACGGTGCGGCGGTCGGCGACGACGGTCGGGCCGAACGCGCCCCCGAAGATGCCCATCACCCGGTCCCCGGGCGCCAGGTCCTCCACACCCGGGCCCACCTCGATGACGACCCCCGCGCCCTCGCTGCCCAGCCCCTGCTGTTCGGGGTCCGGGTCCAGGCCGAGCGCGGCGATCACGTCGTGGAAGTTCAGCCCGGCGGCACGCACCGCGATCCGCACCTCGCCCTTGCCCAGCGGGGCGAGGGCGGCGGGCACGGGCTCCACCGCGACGTCCTCCAGGCCGCCCCGGCCGTCGGTGGTGAGCCGCCAGGCGGCGCCGTCCGGCAGGGACAGCGTCCCGTCGGGACGGCCGCTGCGGGCCAGCCGCGGCAGCAGCGCGGTCCCGGCACGCAGCGCCAGCTCCGGTTCACCGGCGGCGAGCGCGGCGGGCAGGACGTCCGCCGGGTCGGCGGTCCCGGCCGCGTCGATGAGGACGAACCGCCCGGGATGCTCGGCCCGCGCGCTGCGCACCAGGCCCCACAGGGCGGCCTGGGCCGGATCGACGGGCCGGTCGACCGGCCCGGTCCGGACCGCGTCCCGGGTGAGCAGGGCCAGCGTCGCTTCGGCGAACCGCTCGTCGGCAAGCCACTGCTGAACGAGGGCCAGCCCGCGGTGCGCGGTGGCACGCACCCGGTCGGCGGGGTCGGGCAGACCGGCGGTGGCGACGGCCGCCACGACCACCTCGGGGAGCACCGCGCCCGACCCGAGGGCTTCCGCCAGGGCGTCGAGGTCCTGCCAGGACTCCGCCCCGGCCACGGCACCGCCGAGGGCCGCCCAGGCGGGCACGGCGCTGCCTGCCCGCTCGGTGGCCGGGTCGGTGGCCGGGGTCCAGTCGAGGCGGTACAGCAGGTCGGCGTGGGCGGTCGCAGCGAGCGGCCCGCCCTCGGCCGGGGGCCGCAGCAGCAGGGACTCCACGCCGAGCACCTGCCGCCCGGACAGGTCGTGCGCGTGCAGGGTCACGGCGTCCGGCGCGTCGGCGGCGAGCCGCACGCGCAGCGTGGTGGCACCGGCGATCCCACAGCTCACCCCGTTCCAACTGAAGGGCAGCCGGGCCCGGCCGTCCCGGTCGGGCAGCAGGGCGGCGCCCTGGAGGGCCGCGTCCAGCAGCGCGGGGTGCAGCGCGCATCCGGCGGCGTCGGCGTGCTGCGGCTCCGGCAGCACCACCTCGGCGAACACCTCGCCCCCGCGCAGCCACGCGGCACGGATGCCGCGGAAGGCGGGCCCGTACTGGTAGCCGGCCTCGGCGAACCGCTCGTAGAGGTCGTCGGTGTCCACGGGTTCGGCACCGGACGGCGGCCAACTCAGCAGACCGGCCGCGGCCGGGTCCTCGACGGGCCGGGGGGCCAGGGTGCCGGTGGCGTGCTCGGTCCAGGGCCCGTCGGCGTCCCGTGCCGTACGCGCGAACACGCTGAGCCCGCGGCGACCGGCGCCGTCGGCCGCGGCGACGCGCAGCTGAAGGTGGACGGCTCCCTCGCCGGGGAGTAAGAGCGCCGATCCGAGGGTGAGTTCCTCGACCACCGGGCAGTCCGCCTCGGCCGCGGCGCGCAGCGCGAGTTCGAGAAAGGCCGTGCCCGGGAAGAGGACGACGCCCGACACCGCGTGGTCGGCGAGCCAGGGGTGGGTATCCAGCGAGATCCGCCCGCTGAGCAGCAGCTCACCGGAGTCCGCGACCTCCATCGCCGCACCGAGCAGCGGGTGCCCGGTCGTGGCGAGACCCGCTGAGGCGACATCCCAGCTCGTCGTCGGAACGTCCAGCCAGTAGCGGCTGCGTTGGAAGGCGTACGTCGGCAGCTCGACCCGCCGCGCGCCCGGGAACGCCCCCGACCAGTCCACGCCCAGACCACGCTCC
>NZ_JBHYMK010000110.1:0-10763 GCF_042743065.1 Streptomyces sp. NPDC058872 | reverse complement strand
GGGCAGCCGGGGCCGTACGGGCAGCCGCCGTCCTCGCCCTACGGGTATCCGCAGCAGCCGGGGCAGCCGGGGCCGTACGGGCAGCCGCCGTCCTCGCCCTACGGGTATCCGCAGCAGCCGGGGCAGCCGGGGCCGTACGGGCAGCCGCCGTCCTCGCCCTACGGGTATCCGCAGCAGCCGGGGCAGCCGGGGCCGTACGGGCAGCCGCCGTCCTCGCCCTACGGGTATCCGCAGCAGCCGGGGCAGCCGGGGCCGTACGGGCAGCCGCCGTCCTCCCCCTACGGGTATCCGCAGCAGCAACCCGGACCGTACGGACCGCAGCAGGGCCCCTACGGCCACCCCACCCAGCCGATGTACCAGGGCGCCCCCACCCCGCCGCCGGCTTCCGGTGGCGGCCCCTTCAAGGGCAAGACCGGTCTGATCGTCGCGGCGTCCGCCGCGGTCGTCCTGGTCGCCTCGGTCACGACCTGGGCCGTCGTCGGCGGGAACGACGAGAAGGACCCGGTCGCCCAGCCGACCGCCAGCGCGACCGCGACCGCCACCTCCGAGCCCTCCGGATCGGCCGACACCGACGACGGCTCCGACGACGGGGACAAGGGCGAGGAGGACCTGAACGCCGGCCGCCAGCCGGGCGAGGCGAAGGTCGACTGGCTGCTCACGAACACCGTGGACCTGCCGCGCAACGGCGCGGACGTCTTCGGCCCGTGGATCGTCGGCGACACCGTCGTCAAGGCGATGTACAAGGGCATCGACGGCTACGCCCTGTCCGACGGCAAGGCCAAGTGGCACGTCGACCTGCCGTACGAGCTGTGCGCGGTCCCGTCGGAGCCGGCCGCCGACGGCTCCATGGTCTTCGGCTACGCCGAGGACGGCAAGGACGGTGCCAAGTGCACCAACCTCCAGAAGGTCGACCTGAAGACCGGCAAGGCCGGTTGGCAGAAGGCCGTGCCGAAGCCCTCGGGCCTCTTCGACTTCTCCGACAACGTCCTGACCATCAGCGGCAACACGGTCGTCGCGGCCGGTTCGAGCAGTGCCTACGGCTTCTCGCTCACCGACGGCCGACAGGTCTTCAAGGGCGCCACCACCGGCTGCAAGCCCTTCGCCTACGCGGGCGGCAGCAAGCTGATCGCCGCGATGAACTGCCCGTCGGGCAGCACCAGCAAGAAGATCCAGGCGATCGGCGAGGTCGACCCCACCACCGGCAAGCCGAAGTTCACCTTCCAACTGGAGGCGAACTGGGAGGTCGACCGGGTCTACTCGGTCGATCCGCTGGTCGTCTCGGCCACCCAGCGCGAGCAGAAGAAGTGGAGCGTCTTCGCGCTCGACGCCAACGGCAAGCCCCGCTCGCAGATCCAGGGCGGCACGGACAAGTTCGCGCCCGCGTGCGGCGGGGGCTTCGTCATCTTCGGCCGGAACCTCCAGGGGTGCACCGGGGTCACGGCCGACGCGAACACCCTCTACATGGCCACCGAGACCGGCTACGGCCAGGCCAACGAGGTCGTCGCCTTCGACCTGGCCACGGGCAAGGCCAAGTGGCGCTCGAAGGCCCCCGGAAAGCAGACGATGGTGCCGCTGCGGATGGAGGGCGGCCAGGTCCTGCTGTACGTGAAGCCGTCGTACCGGGAGGGGGGCGCCGTCGCCACCCTCGCCCCGACCGGCGGTGCGCCGAAGGTCCTGCTCCAGCACCCGGACTCGACCGCCCCGATCGAGAGCAGCCTCTACAGCCCGGGCTTCGCCTACGGCGGCGGTGTCTTCGCGGTGGCGAGCGGGCGGGTGTCGGCGGCCAACGACAAGGAAGAGATGCAGGTCAAGACGATGATGGCCTTCAGCAAGTGAGGTACGCGGACCGATGACGCAGCCACCACCGCCGAACCAACCCCCCGATCCCCCGGGCGGTTTCGGCGCCCCCACGCCTCCGCAGGGTCAAGCTCCGGCCCAGCAGGGCGGTTTCGGCGTCCCGACGCCTCCGCAGTCGGAGTCGGGGTACGGCTACCCGCAACAGGCACCGCAGTCCGATCCGGGGTACGGCTACCCCGGCGAGCCGCAGCAGCCTTCCCCGTACGGCTATCCCGGCGAGTCGCAGCAGCCTTCCCCGTACGGCTATCCCGGCGAGTCGCAGCAGCCCTCTCCGTACGGCTACCCGACCGAGCCGCAGCAGCCCTCTCCGTACGGCTATCCCGGCGAGCCGCAGCAGCCCTCTCCGTACGCCGGTTACCAGCCCCAGCCGCCGGCCCAGCCGCCGTACGGCTACCCGACGCAGCCCCCGCAGCCGCACGGCGGCTATCCGCAGCCCGCCGAGGCTGCGGCGCCGGGCGGCAAGAAGGTGTCGGCGCAGCTCCAGATCATCATCGCGGCGGCCGTCGCGATCGTCCTGATCATTGCGGCCGGCATCTGGTACTCCCGTTCCGGCGACGGTGGCGGTGACGGGGGCGACGGGGCCAAGGGCTCCGGCGGCACCTCCCAGGGCTCCTCCTCGGGCAAGGACACCGGCGCCGAGGGGCTCGGCGGGGGCGGCAAGGAGAAGCCGCCGGCCGACACCAAGGCCAAGGTGACCTTCAAGGTGGGGAAGCCGAAGGTCGAGGACGTCACCGACGTGTCCGGCTCCTGGATCACCGACAAGGCGTTCGTGAAGACGGGGGTGAACTCGCTCGTCGCGTACGACCTGGACAAGGGCGGCGTGCTGTGGACGCTGCCGCTGACCGGCCAGGTCTGCGGGGCCTCCCGGCACGTCAGCGCCGACAACAAGGTGCCGATCCTCTTCGAGGCCGCCAAGCGCGTCGCGCCGCGCTACTTCCAGCAGTGCACCGAGGTCGGCGTGGTCGACCTGAACACCGGCAAGCTGGTGTGGTCGACCTCGATCACCGGCGGTTCCGCCGGGGACCAGAAGGCCCGCTTCGGCGAGGTCACGCTCAGCGGTACGACCGTCGCGGTGGGCGGCTTCGACGGCGGCGCCGCCTTCGACCTCGCCAACGGCAACCCGCGCTGGAAGCCGCAGGCCAACGACCAGAACTGCTACGACCTGGGGTACGGCGGTGGCGAGGCGCTCGTCGCGGTCCGCAGGTGCGGGGTGTACAGCAATCCGTACGTGCTGATCCAGACGATCAACCCCACCACGGGTGCCTCGATCTCGCAGTACAAGATGCCGCCCGGAGTGAAGTACGCCTCGGTCGTCTCCACCAAGCCGCTGGTCGTCGCGGCCGACGTCGGCGAGACCGCCGGCGACGGCAGCGGCATCTCGGACTTCTTCTCGATCGACGAGAAGACCGGGAAGCTCAAGGCGAAGATCACGGCCGACGCGGACCGGTACGCGGCCCGCTGCCGGGTGACCCGCGTCGAGTCCTGCTCCCAGGCACTCGTCGGGAACGGCCGGCTGTACGTGCCGACCGAGGAGCACGAGGGCAGCGGCGGCGGGTTCGGCAGCGAGACGAACGAGATCATCGGCTTCGACCTGAACACCGGGCGCATGGTGCCCGACAAGACCGACGCCGGCGACCGGTTCACCCTCATCCCGCTGCGGATGGACGGCGGCAATCTGATCGCCTACAAGGCCCCGCCCTACGACCAGGGCGGCCAGATCGTCTCGATCGACGGCGGCACCATGAAGGAGACGCTGCTGCTGCAGAACCCGGTGGACAAGTCGCTCGACAACCCGGAGAGCAGCTTCGGACTGAACGGCGCCGAACTCCTCTACCGGGACGGCCGGTTCTTCATCGCGCAGACCCTGGTCAGCAAGCCCCGGGAGAACGCCTCTCCCGACGACATCAAGGAGTACCTCGTCGTCTCCTTCGCCGTCGCGCGCTGACGCGGCGGGCGAGTGCGTCGGGCCCCTCCGGTGATCCGGAGGGGCCCGGGTGCGTTCCGGGCCCGTGATTGGCTCGGTGTCGAGCGGGGGAGCGTGTAGCTTGCCGGGTTCAGGCAGCCGGGACGTCCGGCGGGCCGGGAGAGGGGGGGTTGACCGGGATGGGCGTACGCCTCGTGGTGGTGGACGACCACCGCCTGCTCGCGGAGGCGCTCGCCTCGGCGTTGAAGCTGCGCGGGCACCGGGTGCTCGCAGCGGCTGCGCCGGTGGCGGGGGCCGCCGAGCTGGTGGTGGGCCGGGCGCCGGAGGTCTGCCTGGTGGGCACGGCGGCCCCGGACGCGCCGGGGGCCTTCGATGCGGTCGTGCGGATCAAGCGGGAGCGCCCTCAGGTGGCCGTGGTGGTGCTGGGGCCGGTGCCCTCGCCGCGGGGGATCGCGGCGGCGTTCGCGGCCGGTGCTTCCGGGTACGTCCGTCACGACGAGCGCATCGAGGGGGTCGAGCGGGCCCTGGTGAGGGCCAGGTCGGGGGAGTCGGCGATCGCGCCGCAGTTGCTCCAGGGGGCGTTCGCGGAGCTCCTCCATCCTTCGGCGCAGCCGGACGACGAGGCGCAGCGGCTCCTGCAGCTGTTGACGCAGCGGGAGGTGGAGGTCCTCGTGCGGGTCGCGGAGGGCGAGGACACCCGCTTGATCGCGGCGGGGATGGGGATCGCGTCGAGCACGGCGCGGACGCACGTGCAGCGGGTGCTGATGAAGTTGGGGGTCGGTTCGCGGCTGGAGGCGGCGGCGCTGGCGGCCCGGACGGGGCTGCTGGACCGGGCGGTTCCGGGGCAGCGCGGCTCCTTCTGAGGCGGACACGGGTCGGGTCCCGGGAGCGGGGCCCGGCTTCGCCATTGACGGTGATGTTTGAATGTGATTTTTTATGAGGGGTTCTGTTTGGTTCTGCCGGAGGGTGCCCCGTGAAGAAGACCGTCACCACGCTCGCCGACGGGCGCGAGCTGATCTACTACGACGGGCGCGACGACACCGTCCGCACCGCCGTCGACCCCCGCTCCCTCGCCCCCGTCGTCTCCCGTTCCGAGATCCGGTACGACGAGCTCACCGGTGACCCCGTCGCCATCGCCTCCCACCGGCAGGCCCGCACCCACCTCCCGCCGGCCGACGCCTGTCCGCTCTGTCCGGCCCGGGACGGCCGGGAGAGCGAGATCCCCGCGGAGGACTACGAGGTGGTGGTCTTCGAGAACCGCTTCCCCTCCCTCGCCGGCGGGATCGGCCGCTGCGAGGTCGTCTGCTTCACCGACGACCACACGGACTCCTTCGCCGACCTCGGCGAAGAGCGCGCCGCGCTCGTCCTCGACGCCTGGACCGACCGGACCGCGGAGCTCTCCGCCCTGCCCGGCGTCGAGCAGGTCTACTGCTTCGAGAACCGGGGCGCGGAGATCGGCGTCACCCTGCCCCACGCGCACGGCCAGATCTACGCCTTCCCGTACGTCACGCCCCGCACGGCCGCGATGCGCCGCCGCGTCGACGCCCACCGGGCCGCCACCGGCCGGAACCTCTTCGACGACCTCGTGGCCCGGGAGCGGGCCGATGGCGAGCGGATGGTCCTGGAGACCGAACACTGGACCGCCTTCGTGCCGTACGCCGCCCGTTGGCCGTACGAGGTGCACCTGCACCCCCGACGCCGGGTGCCCGACCTGCTCGCCCTCGACGCCTCCGCCCGCACAGAATGCGCACAGGTCTACCTGGAACTCTTGAGGCGCTTCGACCGGATCTTCGGCCCGGGCGAGCCGCCGACGCCCTACATCGCCGCCTGGCACCAGGCGCCGTTCACGGACGAACGGCGCGGGGACCTGGGACTGCACCTGGAGCTCTTCACCGTCCGACGGGCCTCCGGCAAGCTGAAGTTCCTCGCGGGCACCGAGTCCGGCATGGGCGCCTTCATGAACGACGTGCGGCCGGAGGACGCGGCCCGACGACTCCGAGAGGTGGCAAGCGCATGACCACGACCACGCAGAGGTACCTGGTGACCGGAGGGGCGGGATACGTGGGCAGCGTGGTCGCCGCCCACCTCCTGGAGCGGGGCCACCGGGTCACCGTGCTCGACGACCTCTCCACCGGCTTCGCCGAAGCCGTCCCGGAGGGCGCCGAGTTCGTCCGGGGCCGCGTCCAGGACGCCGCGCGGTGGCTGGACCCCTCGTACGCCGGGGTCCTCCACTTCGCCGCCTTCTCACAGGTCGGCGAGTCGGTCGCCAAGCCCGAGGCGTACTGGGAGAACAACGTCGGCGGCACCATGGCCCTGCTCGCCGCGATGCGCGCCGCCGGCGTCCGCAAGCTGGTCTTCTCCTCCACCGCAGCCACTTACGGCGAGCCGACGGCCGTGCCGATCACCGAGGCCGCCCCGACCGCCCCCACCAGCCCGTACGGGGCGAGCAAACTGGCCGTCGACCACATGATCGGGGGCGAGTGCACCGCCCACGGCCTGGCCGCCGTCTCGCTGCGCTACTTCAACGTGGCCGGGGCGCACGGCCCGTTCGGCGAGCGGCACGAGCCCGAGTCGCACCTGATCCCCCTGGTCCTCCAGGTCGCGCTGGGCCGCCGGGAGGCGATCTCCGTGTACGGCGACGACTACCCGACCCCGGACGGCACCTGCGTCCGCGACTACATCCACGTCGCCGACCTCGCCGAGGCCCACCTGCTGGCCCTCGCCGCGATGACGGAGGGCGGCGTGCCGGCCGGCGAGCACCTCGTCTGCAACCTCGGCAACGGCAACGGCTTCTCCGTCCGGGAGGTCGTCGAGACCGTGCGGAAGGTCACCGGCCACCCGGTCCCGGAGACCACCGCCCCGCGCCGCCCCGGCGACCCGGCCGCCCTGGTCGCCTCCGCCGAGGTCGCCAGGGAGCGGCTCGGCTGGACGCCGTCCCGCCCCGAACTGGCCGATGTCATCGCCGACGCCTGGGACTTCGCCCGGCAGCGGGAAGGAGCGCGCCGGTGACCGTCGCCGCCGCCTTCGAAGCGCTGTACGGCGCCGTGCCCGACGGGGTCTGGGCCGCTCCCGGGCGGGTGAACCTCATCGGGGAGTACACCGACTTCAACGACGGCTTCGTGCTGCCGCTCGCGCTGCCGCACACCGCGGTCGCCGCCGTCTCCCGCCGCGACGACGGCGTGCTGCGCCTGCACTCCGCAGACGTCGACGGCGGGACCGTCCACCTGGACGTCGCGGATCTGGAGCCGCTCTCCGGCGGTGGCTGGGCGGCCTACCCGGCCGGTGTCGTCTGGGCGTTGCGGGAGGCCGGGCACCCGGTGACCGGGGCGGACGTCCACCTCGGCTCGACCGTGCCCACCGGTGCCGGGCTCTCCTCCTCGGCGGCCCTGGAGGTCGTCACCGCGCTGGCCCTGAACGACCTGTTCGGGCTCGGGCTCTCCCGTCCCGAGCTCGCCCGGGTCGCCCAGCACGCCGAGAACGCCTTCGTCGGAGTGCCCTGCGGGATCATGGACCAGATGGCGTCCGCCTGCGCGCGGGCGGGACACGCCCTCCACCTGGACACCCGGGACCTCGCGCACCGCCAGGTGCCCTTCGACCCGGGAAGCCAGGGGCTCCGCCTGCTCGTCGTCGACACCCGGGTGAAGCACGCGCTCGGAGACGGCGCTTATGCCGAGCGTCGCGCCGGCTGTGAAGCGGGTGCGCGGGCGCTCGGCGTGCGCACCCTGCGCGAGGTGAGCGCCGCGCATCTACCGGAAGCGCTCGGGCGTTTGAGCGATGAGACGATTCTGCGGTACGTGCGGCACGTCGTCTCCGACAACGCCCGGGTGGAGCGGACCGTCGCCCTGCTCGCCGCCGGTGACCTCCGCGCCGTCGGTCCCGTCCTCACCGAGGGCCACGCCTCCCTCCGGGACGACCTGAGGGTCTCCTGCCCCGAGCTGGACCTCGTCGTCGAGACGGCCAACGCGGCCGGAGCGCTCGGTGCCCGGATGACCGGAGGCGGCTTCGGCGGCTCGGTCGTCGTCCTCGTCGAGGACGAGTGCGCCGCGGCGGTCGCCGCCGCCGTCGAGAGCGCCTTCGCCGGGGCCGGGTACGCGGCTCCCGGGGTCTTTCCCGCCGTCCCCGCGGCGGGCGCCCGCCGGCTCTGAACCACCGCACACACCCGGACTGCTTCGGACAGTTCCGCGAATCTGCCCCCACCGGGACGTGTCGCCCCTACTCTGAGGGGCAGCGCCGGTGGGGGCCGGTGCTGTTCAGGGGGCGAGACCCGTCGGGTACGGCGCCAGGAGCGGGGTAACACTCAACGCACGGCGGCGGCCCTGCGTTCGGCGAACCCGCCTCCGGCGCCGTACCCGCGTCGGCCCGTTCCTCGACACTTGGGAGTGTCCGTGGCACGCATCCGCGTCCTGGTGGTGGACGACCACCGCGTCTTCGCCGAGTCGCTCGCCGCCGCCCTCGCGGCGGAGCCCGATGTCGACGTCGCTGCAGCCGGCAGCGGCCCGGCTGCCCTGCGCTGCCTGGAGCGCGGTGCCGCGGAGGGGCGCAGGTTCGACGTGCTGCTCGTCGACGCCGAGTTGGGCGCGGGGCCCGCGGGCACGACCGTGGCGCACGCCGTGCCCGATGATGCCGAAGCCGTCGTGGACGGGATCTCGCTGGTCAACGGTGTGCGCAGGGCACAGCCCGGGCTCCGCGCGATCGTCCTCGCGGAGAAGGACGATCCGCGCCGGGCCGCACTCGCGCTCCAGGCCGGAGCCTCCGGCTGGGTCGCCAAGGACTGTTCGCTGCAGCGACTGCTCGCGGTGGTGCGCGGGGTGCTGCGGGACGAGACGCACCTGCCGCCGGCGCTGCTGACCGGGGTGCTGCGGGAGCTGACGGAGGCCCGCAAGCACCGGACGGACAGTGAGCGACTGGTGGAGTCGTTGACGCCGCGCGAGCGGGAGGTGCTGCGCTGCATGGTCGCGGGCCTGGGCCGCAAGGCGGTCGCCGAGCGGCTCTTCCTCTCCCCGCACACCGTGCGCACCCACATGCAGAACGTGCTCGGGAAGCTGGGCGTGCACTCGACGCTCGCGGCGGTGGCCCTGGCCCGTCGGGCCGGGGTGGGCCCCGCGGAGCCGCTGCTAGCCGGGGACGTTGTCGAACGGGGCGGTCAGCCGGCGTAGCAGCGCGGCGAGTTCGCCGCGCTGGGTGCCGGAGAGCCGGGACAGGATGGCGCGCTCCTGGGCGAGCAGCCCGGCCAGTGCTTCATCGGCGCGGTCGCGCCCCTCGGGGGTGAGCCGGACCAGGACCCCGCGCCGGTCGCTGGGGTCGGGGAGCCGTTCGACGAGGCCCTTCTTGGTGAGCCGGTCGATGCGGTTGGTCATGGTGCCCGAGGTGACCAGGGTCTGGGTGAGGAGCTGACCGGGGGAGAGCTGGTACGGCGCTCCGGCGCGGCGCAGCGAGGTGAGGACGTCGAACTCCCAGGGCTCCAGATGGTGCTCGGAGAAGGCGAGTCGACGGGCACGGTCGAGGTGCCTGGCGAGCCGTGAGACACGGCTGAGCACCTCGAGCGGTTCCACGTCGAGGTCGGGGCGCTCACGGCGCCATGCTGCGACCAGTCGGTCGACCTCGTCCTCCATGACGATCAGTGTAGAGGGTCTGTTGACATAAAGTCTCTTGTATTCAAGTTTCTTTATGTCAAGTATCTTGATTTCGAGATATATTTCCCTGGAGTATGGGGAAGGCACCGGCCGGAAATCGTTCCGCTTCGGCACCTCATACCAGCAAGGGGGCTTCGAACATGCATTCCGTGGAATCCGCCGCACCGATCTGGGATCCCCAGCAGTACCTCCGGTACTCGGGCCATCGCACCCGTCCCTTCCTCGACCTGCTCGCCCGAATACCGCACCTGTCGAACCAGGACGGCCCCGCCCGCATCGCCGACCTCGGCTGCGGACCCGGCAACGTCACGGTCCTCCTCGCCGACCGGTGGACCGAGGCGCACATCACCGGGTTCGACCTCTCGCGCGAGATGCTGGAGCGCGCCGAGAAGGACTGGGCGGGCACCACCGGCGGCGGTGGCTGGCTCGACTTCCGGCCCGCCGACCTCGCCCACTGGACGCCCGAGGAGCCCTACGACCTGATCGTCTCCAACGCCGCCCTGCAGTGGGTCCCCAACCACCCCGAGTCCTTCGCCGCCTGGATCGACGGACTCCGTCCCGGCGGCACCCTGGCCTTCCAGGTCCCCGGGAACTTCACCTCGCCCAGCCACGCCCTGCTCGGCGAGCTCTGCGAGACCCCGGAGTGGCGCGCCCGCCTCGGGCACCAGGGCCGTCGCTTCGTCCACATCCTCGACACCGCCCAGTACCTGACCCGCCTCGCGGACCTCGGCTGCGAGACGGACGTCTGGGAGACCACCTACTGCCAGTTGCTCCAGGGCGAGGACCCCGTCCTCGACTGGGTGAAGGGCACGGCGCTGCGCCCCGTCCTCACCGCCCTGGGCGACGACCAGGAGGCGGTGGACGCCTTTCTCTCCCAGTACCGTGCGCTGCTGCGGGAGACGTACCCGCCGGGGCCGCACGGCACGGTGTTCCCGTTCCGCCGGATCTTCGCCGTCGCCCGCAAGAAGCCGTGAGCGCCGGGCGGAAGGCGGCCGAGCCGTGCGGGCCGGCCCGGCCCGCACACGCGGGCGCCCCGCACCGGAGGTCCGGTGCGGGGCGCCCGCGCTCACGACGGAGCCGGCATCACGACATGGAGTCGTAGATCTGGTAGCCGTATCCGATCTTGGCCCGGGGGGTGAACTTGCCGGGGCTGGTGTTGAGGTAGCGGTAGAGGTCGCCGCCGGAGGTGACGCCGAGGAGGTCGGCCTTGCCGTCGGCGTTGAGGTCGCCGGGGGCGATCAGCTTGGAGTAGGTGTTCCAGCCGGTGCCGATCTTGACGCGTCCCTTGAAGGGGGTGGTGGCGACGCCGGTGCCGGCGTAGAGGTAGAGGTCGCCGCCGGGGGTGCGGG
>NZ_JBHYMK010000109.1:0-11214 GCF_042743065.1 Streptomyces sp. NPDC058872 | reverse complement strand
CCCGGGGCCCTATATACCGGGGCGCCCCCGCCGGGGTGGGGGTGGGGGGCCCCCCCGGCGGCTGGGAATCAGTCGCTGAGGCGCTCGCCCGTGGAGGTCGAGAAGACGTGCAGCTCGTCGGCGCGGGGCACGACCTGCAGGGTGGAGCCCTTGGCGGGCACGTCACGGCCGCCGACGCGGACCACCAGGTCCTTGTCCTCGGCGCCGACGCGGGTGGAGCCGTAGACGAAGCCGTCGGAGCCGAGCTCCTCGACGACGTTCACGGTCACGGCCAGGCCGTCCTTGCTCGTCGGGCCCGACACGTCGAAGTGCTCGGGGCGGACGCCGACCGTGACGGTGGTGTCGCCCTTGGCGGACGCGGCGGCGATGGCCTCGCGGGAGACGGGGACGACGCTGTTGCCGAACTTCACGCCGCCGTCGGTGATCGGGACCTCGATCAGGTTCATGGCGGGGGAGCCGATGAAGCCGGCGACGAAGAGGTTGGCGGGGCGGTCGTACATGTTGCGCGGCGAGTCGACCTGCTGGAGCAGTCCGTCCTTGAGGACGGCCACGCGGTCGCCCATGGTGAGGGCCTCGGTCTGGTCGTGGGTGACGTAGACCGTGGTGATGCCGAGGCGACGCTGGAGGCCCGCGATCTGGGTGCGGGTCGAGACGCGGAGCTTGGCGTCGAGGTTCGACAGCGGCTCGTCCATGAGGAAGACCTGCGGCTCGCGGACGATGGCGCGGCCCATGGCGACGCGCTGGCGCTGACCGCCGGAGAGCGCCTTCGGCTTCCGGTCCAGGTACTCGGTGAGGTCGAGGATCTTCGCGGCCTCTTCGACCTTGGCGCGGATCTCGGCCTTGTTGACGCCGGCGATCTTGAGCGCGAAGCCCATGTTGTCGGCGACGGTCATGTGCGGGTACAGCGCGTAGTTCTGGAACACCATGGCGATGTCCCGGTCCTTCGGCGGCAGGTGGGTGACGTCGCGGTCGCCGATGCGGATCGCGCCGGCGTTGACGTCCTCGAGGCCCGCGAGCATGCGCAGGGAGGTCGACTTGCCGCAGCCGGAGGGGCCGACGAGGACGAGGAACTCGCCGTCCGCGATCTCGATGTCGAGCTGGTCGACGGAGGGCTTGGTGGCACCCGGGTAGATCCGGGTGGCCTTGTCGAACGTGACGGAAGCCATGGTGATGCGTCCCTTCACCGGCAGGAACGTGCCGGACGATCCGAGTAAAGGAAGGATTGAGGTCTAGTCCACCTGAGTGAACCGGAAGTGACGCTACCTGGCGGTGCCCGATCTGTCAGCACTCTCGGGGCCGTGAGATTTCCGACCGTGGTCCGGGCCGGGTTGGTTACACTTCACTCGCTGCCGCCTTAGCTCAGTTGGCTAGAGCGCTTGACTTGTAATCTTGAGGTCGTCGGTTCGATTCCGACAGGCGGCTCTTGACGAAGGGCCCCGGACGCCGCACGGCGTCCGGGGCCCTTCGGCGCGCCCGGTCCCTTCCGGGCGGACGGGGTCAGCGGCCGGCGATCTTGGACGCGAGGACCGCGACGCGGTCGGTGGTGGCCGTGCGGCCGGACGCCTCCCGGCGGTCGGCGCCGCGGAACGCCGCGTACAGGGTCTGCACGCCGAGCCACCGCAGCGGCTCCGGTTCCCAGGTGCGCACCTTGTGGTTCACCCAGGGCAGGGCGGTGAGGTCGGTCGGCCCGGACTGGCCCGAGTCCTCCTTGATCAGGTCGCGCAGGGTGCGCGCGGCGAGGTTGGCGGTGGCGACGCCGGAGCCCACGTAGCCCCCGGCCCAACCGAGGCCGGTGGAGCGGTCGAGGGTGACGGTGGCGCACCAGTCGCGGGGCACCCCGAGGACACCGGCCCAGGCGTGCTCGATCCGCACCCCGGCGAGCTGCGGGAAGAAGCGGACCAGGATCTCGCGGAGGTCCTCGATCGTCCGCTGCTCGGTGCGGTCGGCGTGCGCGGCGGTGGCGGCCCTGGAGGCGAAGCGGTACGGGACGCCCCGGCCACCGAGCGCGATGCGGCCGTCGGCGGTGCGCTGGGCGTACATGTAGGCGTGGGCCATGTCGCCGAGGGTTTCGCGGCCGTCCCAACCGATGGAGTCCCACTGGGCGTCGGTGAGGGGCTCGGTGGCGATCATCGACGAGTTCATGGGCAGCCAGGTGCGGCGCTGGCCGGCGAGCGAGGCGGTGAAGCCCTCGGTGCAGCGCAGCACGTACGGCGCGCGGACGGTGCCGTACGGGGTGATCGCGTGCTTCGGCTTGATCTCGGTGACGGGGGTCGACTCGTGGATCGTGACGCCGAGCGCTTCGACCGCGGCGGCGAGGCCCTTGACCAGCTTCACCGGGTGGATGCGGGCGCCGTGCGGGGTCCAGGAGGAACCGACGGCGCCGGTGATGCGGATGCGGTCCGCGGTCGCACGGGCGCCGTACAGCTCGCGGTCGGTCTCGCCGAAGGCGAGTTCGGCGGCGTGGAACGCCTTGAGGCGGGCGAGTTGGGCGGGGGAGAGGGCGACTTCCAGGACGCCGCCGCGGTGCTGGTCCGCGTCGATCTCCTCGGCCTCGCAGACGTCGAGGACCTCGGCGACGGTGGCGTTCATCGCCTGCTGGAGGCGGACGGCCGCCTCGTGGCCGTGGAGCTCGGCGTAGCGGTCGCGCCCGGCGATGCCGTTGTAGAGCCAGCCGCCGTTGCGGCCGGAGGCGCCGTACCCGCAGAACCTGGCTTCGAGGACGGTGATGTTGAGGAAGGGGACGGCCTTCTTGAGGTAGTAGGCGGTCCACAGGCCGGTGTAGCCGCCGCCCACGATGCAGACGTCGGCGGTGGTGTCCCCAGGCAGCGGCTCGCGCGGGGCGGGGGTGCCCTCCTGCGCGTACCAGAACGATATGCCGCCGTTGACGGTGCTCTCGACCGTGCTCATCTCTATCCCTCTTCCGGATGTGTGGCCGGAGGTTACCGCTGGCCAGGGGCGCGTGGATACGGGAGAAACCGGAGGCGCCGGACGGGCGGCGGTGGCTAGGTTCGACCCGTGACGTGCGTACCGGAGGAATGGGCGGTGTCCCAGGCGACCCACCACGGCGGGGCGGGGCGGGAGTTCGTGGCCGCACTGCCGGGCTTGGCGGAGGAGTTCCTCGGCCGGTGGGGGCTCACCGCCACCGGCCCGTCGATGCACGGTGCGGCCTCGCTGGTGCTGCCGGTCCGGCGCGGTTCTGACGGCGTGCCGGCGGCGTTGAAGTTCCAGTTGCCCGACGAGGAGACGCGGGGCGAGCCGCTCGCCCTGTGCGCGTGGGGAGGGGAGGGCGCGGTACGACTCCTCGACCACGACCCGGAGAGCGGCACGATGCTGCTGGAGCGGGCGGACGAGCTCCGGCCCCTGTCCGCGCTGCCGGACGCGCGGGAAGCGGTGCGGGTCCTGGCCGGGCTGCTCGCCCGGCTGACCGCCGTCCCCGCGCCGGACGGGCTCCGCCGCCTCGGTGCCGTCGCCGCCCGCATGCTCGCGGACGCCCCGGCCGCTGCGGCCCTCCTGGACGGGGCCGGGGCGGCACTGCTGCGGGACTGCGCGGCGGTGGTGCGGGAGGTCGCGGGGGAGCCGGGCGACCGGTTGCTCCACTGGGACCTGCACCGGGGCAACGTCCTTGCGGCCCGCGACCCGGAGCGGGGACCGTGGCTCGCCATCGATCCCAAACCGCTCGCGGGCGACCCGGGCTTCGAGCTGCTGCCGGTGCTCGCCGGTGGCCGGGAGGGGCGGGTGGACCCGGCGGAACTGCTGTGGCGGTTCGACCTGCTCGTCGAGGAGGTGGTCGGGGACCGTGGGCGGGCGTTCGCGTGGACCATGGGGCGCGTGTTGCAGAACGGGCTCTGGGCCGTCGAGGACGGGGCGTCCGTCCTGGCCCCGGACCAGATGGCCATCGCCGGGATCCTGCTGGCCAGGAGGACGTGATCCGGGGCAGGCTGGGGGCATGATCCGTACTGCTACGCCCGCCGACGTCCCCGTCATCCACGCCATGGTCCGCGACCTCGCGGAGTACGAGAAGGCCCTCCACGAGGTCCGTGCGACCCCGGAGCACCTCCACGAAGCCCTCTTCGGGGAGCGCCCCGCCGCGTTCGCGCACATCGCGGAGGCGGCGGACGGGGAGCCGGTCGGCTTCGCGCTGTGGTTCCTCAACTTCTCGACCTGGCGCGGGGTGCACGGCATCTACCTGGAGGACCTGTACGTCCGCCCGGAGGCGCGGGGCGGCGGCCACGGGAAGGCACTGCTGCGCGAGTTGGCCCGGACCTGCGTCGAGCGGGGGTACGAGCGCCTGGAGTGGTCGGTGTTGAACTGGAACGAGCCCTCCATCGCCTTCTACGAGTCCCTGGGCGCCCGCCCGCAGGACGAGTGGTCGGTGTACCGGCTGACGGACGGGGCCCTGGCGGAGCTCGGGGGCGGCACGGTGTAGGAAGGGGGCATGGACATCGAGCAGCGCTTCCAGCGGATCACCGGCTTCATCGAGGCGCGACTGACGCCCCTCTTCGACCCCGCGAACGGGAGCGACCACGGTTTCGGCATGGACGACACCTCGCGGGCCCTGCGGGCCCTGCGCTACACCGTGCAGGCCGCTTCGGCGGTGAACGGTCTCGTGGAGAAGCGGGAGACGGCGCCGGAGCTGCGGCAGGTCGTCGACCAGGCTCTGGAGCACAACTGGGACGTGCTCCGCTCCGCCGCCCGGATGTGGGAGGACCACCCGGACTTCCTGAAGGAGTTCAAGGCGCACTCCTGGGACGTGCTGGGGGTGTGACCCCGGCCGGGGCGTGCCGGGGCGTGCCCCCGGCCCTGCACGGCACCGGGACCGTCCGGCCCCTCGCCCCCCGGCCCCCGGCCCCGGGTCGCGACGGGCCGTGCCGCCGCGACCCGCGCGGGGGTCGGCCTCACGCGCGCCGGGGGCCGAGGCGGTCGAGGTGCTCCGCCCGCAGGGCGAGCGACACCGCCTCGACCGCGCTGGTGAACGACACCTCCGCCAGCACGCCCGGCGCCGCCACCTGGTCGCCCACCAGGTACGTGCCGTCGCCCCGGTCGACGGCCGGCCGGTCGCGCCAGCTGGTGCCGGGGAGGTCCACCGCTCCCGTACGGCCTCGGGAGACCGACTCCCGCCGCCACACCGTCCGCTCGCGCCAGCCGGGGAAGCCGAGGTCGAGGAGGCGCTCGGCACGGGCCACGCCGTCCGCCTTGGACGCGTCGGGGCCGATGGGCAGCTGTGCCTGGACCAGCTGCTGCCCGGCCGGGGCGAGCGAGGCGTCCTGTGCCGTGAACCGTTCGATCCAGCCGGGTTCGTCCAGGTCGGAGATCACGAAGGGATCGCCCTTCCGGGTGCGGAGGACCAGGTCGAACAGGACGGTGCGGCCGCTCTCCCAGGTGAGCGACGGGTCGCCGAGGAGCCGGGCGGCGGCGGGCAGCGCGGTCGCGACGACCACGGGCCCTCCGCCGACCGGCAGGGCGTCGATCCGCGACGAGGTCTCGATCCGCACGCCCAGCCCTTCCGCCCGCGCGGCCATCCGGCCGATCAGCCGGCCCCAGCCGCCCCGGACGTAGTGCGCCTCGGGCGGCAGGCCGGCGGCCCGGTGCAGCCGTTCCTGCACGAAGCGGGCGGAGAGGGACCCGGGGTCGTGGTGGAAGACCGCGACCGCGCTGTACGCGGCGGCCGTGCGTGCGGCGGACTCGCCCACCAGCCCGGTCGCCCAGGTGTGGAAGTCGAGGTCGACGGGGGCCCGTTCGGCGCTGCGCAGGGACTGGCGGAGCAGGCCGAGCGGCGGGGTGCGGCGCAGCGCACCGTCGTGGTGGAAGCGGAACCGGAGGGCTTCGGCGGGGGGCACCGGGGCGAGGTCGCCGAGCAGACCGCGCTGCTTGAGCCAGGCCCAGTGGGGTCCGCCGTCGTACAGCGCGTGCGGGCCCTCGTTGGTGCGGTACGGGCCGGCAGCCGTGCGTCCCCGGCCGCCGAGCGTGCGGTGCGCCTCGTGGAGGGTCACCTCGGCGCCGGCCTCGGCGGCCGTGATGGCCGCGGTCAGCCCGGCGAAGCCGCCGCCGATGATGGTGAGCTCCTGCATGTCCGTCTCCCTCGTGCCGATCCTCGTGTCGGTTCCGTACGGGGGACGGCCGGCGGGGGCGCGGATGTGACATCGGGGGGCGTTGTCAGTGCCCTGCCGCACGATGGGGGGATGGCGAGGACGCGGGAGAAGAAGACGGCACGGGCACGGCGCGCGGAGGTGCGGCTGCCCCCGCTGGAGGCCTACGAGGGCGGATTGGAGCCCGACGGGGACTATGACGGACTCGAACTGGTCGGGCTCGACCTGGCGGGCCAGTCGGGTGCGGGCGCCCGTTTCATGGACTGTGCGCTGCGTGAGTGCGCGCTCGACGAGACGCGACTGAGGGGTGCCCGCTTCCTCGATGCGGTGCTGACGGCGGTCCGGGGGGTGGGGACGGACCTGGCCGGGGCGCAGTTGCGGGACGTGGAGCTCGTGGAGGCGCGGCTCGGCGGCGCGCAGCTGCACGGGGCGGTCCTGGAGCGGGTCGTGGTCCGGGGCGGCAAGAGCGACTACCTGAACCTGCGGGCGGCGACGTTGAAGGACGTCGTCTTCGAGGGCTGCGTGCTCGCGGAGCCGGATTTCGGGGGCGCGGTGCTGGAGCGGGTCGAGTTCGTGGACTGCGTGCTCACGGGGGCGGACTTCACGGGGGCGCGGCTCACGGACGTGGACCTGCGCGGGGTGCAGCGCCTGGAGATCGCGCGGGGCGTGGAGTCCCTGGCGGGGGCGGTGATCTCCTCGGCCCAGCTCTTCGACCTCGCGCCGCTGCTCGCGGCCCGGCTGGGGGTGCGGGTGGAGGGCTGAGGGCGGGCGGCCCCGGGCCGGCCCTCAGGGCAGGCGGGGGAAGCGGGCCTGGAGGGACCAGACGGCCGGGTTGTCGGCGAGGCCCTCGTGCATGTCGGTGAGGTCGGCGATCAGGTCGTGCAGGAAGTCGCGGGCCTCGCGCCGCAGCTCGGCGTGGTTGAAGGTGACCGGCGGCTCGTCGCCCGGCATCCAGTCGGCTTCGACGTCCACCCAGCCGAAGCGGCGTTCGAAGAGCATCCGGTCCGTGGATTCGGTGAAGTCGAGCTCCGCGTACTGCGGCTGCGCGGCGCGGCTGCCCCGGGGGTCCTGGTCGAGCTGCTCGACGATGTCGCACAGCGCCCAGGCGAAGTCGAGCACCGGGACCCATCCCCAGGCGGTGGACACCTCGCGGTCCGCCTCGGTGTCGGCGAGGTAGACGTCCCCGCAGAACAGGTCGTGGCGCAGGGCGTGGACGTCCGCGCGGCGGTAGTCGGTCTGCGGCGGGTCGGGGAAGCGACGCGAGAGGGAGTAGCCGATGTCGAGCACGGGACCGATGGTGTCACGGCACCGGACCCGCTCCGCAATCCGCTCGGTGCGCGAGGGGCGCCCCCGGTCCACGGCGGGTGCCCCGGCCGGTGGCGGCGGTGGCGCGGCCGTGGACCGGGGCGGGGGAGCGGTGTCGGTGTCCGGCGCCCCGGTGCCGGTTCCGTCCGCGGTCCGGCACCGGGGCGTGCGGGCCGTTCAGCGGCGGCCGTGTACCGCGCGCGCCACCTTCGGCCCGAGCCACCTCTTCAGTCGGCGCAGCGCCTCCAGCTGATCGGCGGCCCGGTCGATCCGGTAGTACAGCTGCGGGGGGACGTACGGGAGCAGCGGTGAGTGGCGCTGGCCGAGGAGCGCGAACATCCGGGCCGGCTCCAGGCGCATGTAGCGGGGCAGCTGCTCGTACCACTGGGCGCTGTAGCGGGCGGCGCTCTGTGCGGAGACGAGGGCGGAACGGCGCTGCTCGCCGTATGCGCAGAGGGCGCCCTCCAGGTCGGCGTGCCCGCGCAGGGCGTCCGCGAGGGCGAGCGCGTCCTCCAGGGCCAGGGTGGTTCCCGCGCCGGTCGAGTAGTGGGTGGTGTGGGCGGCGTCGCCGAGCAGGACCAGGTTCCCGCGGTGCCAGACCCGGTTGGTGAGGGTGCGGAAGGTGAGCCACCGGGCGGCGCCGTCGGCCCGTTCCCGGCCGATCAGCTCGTGCCCGTCGAGGAGGTCGTGGAAGAGCTTCTCCAACAGGCGCAGGCCGTCGGCCTCGTCGCGGATGTCCAGGCCGAGGCCGGTCCAGGTCTCCGGGGAGCATTCGACGACGCAGGTGGAGCGCTCGCCGCTGAACCCGTAGGCGTAGCACCAGATCCAGCCGTGCTCGGTCTCCTTGAAGGCGAAGCTGAAGGAGTCGAAGACCTTGGTGGTGCCGAGCCAGACGTAGTGGTTGCGGCCGGTGGTGACCGTGCTGCCGAAGTGGTCGGCGTGTGCCTCGCGGAGGGCGCTGTGGATGCCGTCGGCGGCGACGACGAGGTCCGCGTCCGCGAGTTCGGGCGCCTCCGGGCCGGGCACCTCGTGCTCGAACTCCAGGTGCACGCCGAGCTCCTCTGCCCGGTCGGCGAGGAGCCCGAGCATCCGCCGCCGGCCGATGCCGAAGCCCGCGTCGCCGCGGTGGACGGTGCGTTCGTCGCGGACGATGGCGACCCCGTCGGTCCAGCTGACGGACGCTTCGGCGACGGCCGCCGCGGACTCCGGGTCGCCGGCGCGGAGCTTGTCGAGCAGTCCGGCCCAGTAGGTGACGCCCCAGCCGTAGGTGGAGCCCGCGGGGTTCCGCTCGTACACGGTGATCGCGTGGGACGGGTCCTGCCGCTTCAGCAGGATCGAGAGGTAGAGGCCGGCGGGTCCGCCGCCGACGATCGCGAGCTTCAACGTGCGCTCCCACTGGTTCGTGACGCCATGCTGTCGAGAGGCAACGCAGAGTAGCAGTGGTGGGGGCGTCGGGCGGGCAGGGAGCGGCGTTCGGGGCGCGGGGGGCGACCCCGGTGCGCGTGTCCTCCGTCGGGGCCGTGGGGGGCGTCCCGGCCTACGGCAGCAGCCGGCGTTCCTTCGCCACCGCCACCGCGCCCGCGCGGGTGTCGACGCCGAGCTTGGCGTAGATCCGACCGAGGTGGGTCTTCACCGTGGCCTCGCTGATGAAGAGGGCCCGGGCGATCTCCCGGTTGCCGAGTCCGCGCCCGAGCTGACCGAGGATGTCCCGCTCCCGGTCGGTGAGGCTCGGACCGGCGGCGCCCCGCATCCGGTCCATGACCCGGCTGGCGACCGGTGGGGAGAGGGCGGTGCGGCCCTGGGCGGCGGAGCGGATGGCGGCGAACAGCTCCTCCGGCCGCTCGGCCTTCAGCAGGTAGCCGGTGGCGCCCGCCTCGATCGCCCGGGTGATGTCGGCGTCCGTGTCGTACGTGGTGAGGACGAGGACGTGGACGCCGGTGGGCGCGATCCGGCGGGTCGCCTCGACTCCGTCGATGCCCGCTCCGAGCTGGAGGTCCATCAGGACCACGTCCGGGGTCAGCTTCGCGGCCATGGCGACGGCTTCCGCGCCGCTGCCGGCCTCGCCCACCACCTCGATGTCGGGGGTGCTGCCGAGCAGCGCGAGCAGGCCGGCGCGGACCACCGCGTGGTCGTCGCAGAGCAGGATCCGTACGGACATCAGGGCTCCAGGGAGAGCGGGATCGCGGCGGAGAGCACCGTGCCCTCGCCCGGGGTGGACTCGACGGTCAGGGTGCCACCGAGCTGCTGGGCCCGCACCCGCATCGCGGGCAGGCCGTGGCCCCGTTCGCCCTGCTCGCGCACGAGCGCCGGGTCGAAGCCGCGGCCGTCGTCGGCGACGTCCAGGACGACCTGGTCGTCGAGGTAGCTGAGGGTCAGGGCGGCGGATCGCGCGCCGGCGTGCTCACGGATGTTGGCGAGGGCTCCCTGGGCGATCCGCAGCAGTGCCGACTGCGTCCGGTCGGGCAGCGGCACCGCGGTCCCGTCGACCCGGAAGGCCACCGATTCCCGGGCGGCGAGTCCGCGCAGCGCCTCCTCCAGGCCGCCGCCCCCGGCGAGGTCGGCGGGGGCGAGGTCCTGCACGAACCGGCGGGCTTCGGCGAGGTTGCGCTCCGCGATCGACTCGGCGGTGCGGACGTGGCGGCGGGCGGTGGCGGGGTCGCTGTCCCAGGTGCGGTCGGCGGCCTGGAGCAACATCTGCTGACTGGACAGGCCCTGGGCGAGGGTGTCGTGGATCTCCATGGAGAGCCGCTGGCGCTCGGCGAGGGTGCCCTCGCGGCGTTCGATGGCGGCGAGCTCGCGCCGGGTGCGGATCAGGTCGTCGATGAGGGCCCGCTGACGGGCGGCCTGCCGGTCGGAGTAGACGAAGACCCCGGTGGCGAGGGCGGCGACGGTCGGCGGGGCGACGATCAGGTTCGGGTCCCATCCGCCGTGCGAGAGCTGGACCTGCGCGAAGACCACGAAGGCGGTCAGCAGGGCGACCAGGCCCAGCGCGGCGCGCGGCGGGAGGGTGCGCAGGCCCGTGTAGAAGAGCGGCACCGCACACCAGGCGAAGCTGGGCGCCAGGACGACGAGGACGACCCAGACGGCGACGACCGTGCTCAGCCAGGCGATCCGGCGGGGGGTGGCGCGGGTGCCGAGCACCGGGCCCAGCAGGTAGAGGGAGGCGAGCGCACCGGTGAGGGCCGCGATCCACGGGCTGCGGTCCTCCCAGCCGTGCCGCAGCAGGAAGCGGGCGAGGGAGGCGCCGAGCAGCAGGAAGAAGGCGACGTGCATGATGCGCGCCAGCCAGCGGGCGTCCGGGTTGTGCTCCGTGGGCCGCGTCACCGTACCGCCTTCCTGACCTGGGTGTACGGGTCCATGGTGGCCCGGCGGGACCAGCCGGGCATCAACCGATCGGCTGACGGCCCCGTCGTCCGGTGCGCGAGCGGAGGCCAGCCGGAACGCGGACCGGTGGGAGGCGGGGCCGGCCGGAGGATGGAGGCAGAGCGCAGGACGGACCGGGCGGCGCGGAAGACCGCCCGCCCACGTTTCCCCCGCTCGTCCCCCCTGCCCCTCCCCACCCCTACGGAGTGCCCCCGTGAAGAAGATCCTGCTCGGTGCCACCGCTGCCGCCGTCGTTGCCGCCGGCACCTTCGGCGTGGTCTCCGCGAACGCCGCCGCCCCGGCCGCCGTCCCCGCTGCCGTCGCGGCCGATGCGACCGGCCAGCACACGGTGGAGTCGACGCACCTGACGATCGAGGCGGCCGTGCAGGCCGCGCGGGCGACCCTGGACGCCGCCGGGGCGGAGGGCCAGCGGGTCTCGGTCGCGGTCGTCGACCGCAAC
>NZ_JBHYMK010000108.1:0-12366 GCF_042743065.1 Streptomyces sp. NPDC058872 | reverse complement strand
GGGGGCCGCGGGGGCGGCCCGGGGGGGGGCCGGCGGGGGGGGGGTGGGGGGTTGCGGGGCGCCCGGGGGGGGGGGGGGGGGGGCGGCGGGCGCCCCCCCCCCCCCGCCCCCGCGGTCCTGCCGTGGATCAGTGCGCGGCCGGGTTGGCGACGCTGATCGTCAGGTCGTCGCCGGCGTCACCGGTGACCGTGACGCGCACGCCGTGACCGGCGACCTTCACGCTGGCCTGCGGGGCCGTGGTGTCGTAGTACGCGTTCGGGTCGGTGTCGTCGAAGACCGGGATGCCCGGAACGGAGGGGGCGCAGGCCGCCTGCGTCTCGACGGCCTGTGCCTTGCCCTTGCCCACCAGGACCTCCTTGTGGAGGCAGACCGGGTCGGTGGCCTCCAGGCCGAAGGTCGCGTCGAAGGGCTGGCGCCGGTTGCTGGGCGCGGTCCCGTCGGGGTACCGGAACGGAGCCGGGCGGGCGTCGACGGCCATGGCCGAGCCGCCGCCGGGGTGCGCGCTGACGTTGTTGTCGTCGTACGAGCGGTCGACGTACCAGACCAGCATGCCGTTCTGGTAGGCGAAGTACTCGACCCAGTCGGGCGCCGTGATGCCCTTGCTGAACTGGTACGGGCCCTCGGCGAGCAGTGCGTCGCTGCCGACGTACTCGCGGTTCTCCAGCAGGTAGTAGTGCGGGTAGCTGGCGGTCTCGGTGCCGGTCGAGATCTTCCAACGTCCCTGTGCGGTCCAGCCGTTGGTGCCCTGCTCGACGTCGTCGGTCAGCAGCGTGGTGCCGCCGGAGCCGATGGTGACGTCGTCGAGGAAGGCGCCGGCGAAGTGGACGCCGCCGTCGGTCTGGTAGCGGAAGCGGAAGAGGGACGGCTTGCCCTGGGCGTCGTACGCGTAGCGCAGGGTCGTCCACCGGCCGCTGGAGGAACCGTCGACGGCCGCACCGGCGCGGATCCAGTTGGCGCCGCCGTCGAGCGAGTACTCGGCGAAGAGGTAGTCGTAGTCGGCCTCGATCTCGTACCAGGCGCTCGCCTTGACCGTGATCCGGGAGGCGGCCGGCACGGAGCGGGTGAGGGCCTGGTTGAGGCCGTCGGCCGAGCCGGTCCACCAGGCGTGGCCGCCCGAGGTCGGGGTGGTGTAGGCGGTGCTGCTCGTCTTGTCCGGCAGCGGGACGCGGACCGCCTGGGCCTTGCCGGCGACCTGGAGCTGCGCCGGGTTGAGGGTGTAGGTGCCGTTGCTGCCGAGGGGAGCGTCGACGTGGTCCAGCCAGCCGAGGAAGAGCTTCTCCTCGGCGCCCATGAGGCCCGGGTGGGTGCCGATGCCGGCGTTGGCGGCGTCGCCGTGGCCGAGCCAGGAGCCGGAGCTCATGAGGGTCCAGAAGGCGGTGGAGTTCTCGCCGCCGCCCGTGTCGTAGTAGTCCGGCAGGCCGAGGTCATGGCCGAACTCGTGGCAGAAGACGCCGAGTCCGCCGTTCTCGCCCTCGGTGGTGTAGTCGCCGAGCCAGTACGTGGACTGTCCGATGCGGGCGCCGCCGGCCTTGTTCTGGGTGCCGGAGACGTCCGGGCCGGTGAGGCCGTAGTCGTCGCCGTTGACGTACCAGCGGTGGGACCAGATGGCGTCCTCGCCCTGCGCGCCGCCGCCCGCGTCCTCGCCCATGCCGGCGTGCACGGCCTGGAAGTGGTCGATGTAGCCGTCCGGCTCGTCGAAGTTGCCGTCGTGGTCCCAGTCGTTGCGGTCCCAGACGTCGAACTGGGCGAGGTAGGCGTCGATCTCGGCGGGGGTCTTGCCGGCCGCGATCTGGGCGTCCCACCAGGCGTTGCCGGTGTCCTGGATGAAGGCCCAGGAGCCGCCGGAGTCCTCCACGGAGTTGTCGCCGTAGGTGGAGGCGTTGCCGGGGACCTTGACCCAGTCCTCGACCGTGTTGGTCACCGAGTAGCGGCCGTTGGACAGCTGCTCGTAGTACGTCTTCATGGACTCGCCGGAGCCGTTGAACAGGTTCTCGTAGTAGGACTTCGAGAAGTCGGCGGTCCAGGCGTTGGAGTTGTCCTCGGTCCGGTCGGGCTGCGGTATCTCGTTGTGCAGCGGGCCGGGGACGGTGCCGAGCTTGCCGGACCCCTGGTCGCCGAATTCGGAGAGGATCGTGAAGATCTTCTCCTGGCGGGTGGCGGTCGTGGTCTCGATCTCCGCGAACTTGCCGGGCGCGACCTCGACGACGCCCTCGGCGTTCGCCCTGGCCTTGCCCTTGGCCACCAGGTCGATCGCCGTCTGGCGCAGTTCGGTGCGCTGCTTCGTGAGCGGTCCGGGGCGGTTGTCGGGCCGGTGTGCCTGCGCACCCGTCGGTGCGGCGTCCCGGGCCTCCTGTGCGGCGGCGGGGGTGAGCCCCGCGGCGAGGAGTGCGGTGAGCGCCGACCCGACGGTCATGCCCACGACAATCTTTTTCACGTGTCTTGCGATCCTTCCGCTTGCCTCATGGGGGGAAAACGGATCGCCTGGGGGAACGATCGCCGCAGAGTCTGGCACGAGAGGACCCCTCAGGAGGAGGGGTCCGTACCGATTACCGGGAACCGGATCACCGCTGACCGAAGGACCCGGCGCACCGCACCCGCCGGGTCCTCCCCGTCACCGGCTATCCCCGGAGCGCCTCCAACTGGTCCAGGAACCAGCGCTGCGGGGGAAGGGACGTGGCCGCGACCGCCAGGCGTTTCGTGCGGTCCGCGCGCTCGGTCGACGACATGGACAGGGCGGTGTGCAGGGCTTCCGCGGTCTCCGAGACGTCGAAGGGGTTCACCGTGAGCGCGTCCTCGCCCAACTCCGCGTGCGCCCCCGCCTCCCGGGACAGGACGAGCGCGCAGCCGAGCTCCGAGACCACCGGTATCTCCTTGGCGACCAGGTTCATGCCGTCGCGCACCGGGTTCACCAGGGCCACGTCCGCGAGGCGGTAGGCCGCCAGGGAACGGGTGAAGTCGTCCTCGACCGAGACCAGCACCGGCTGCCAGTCCGCCGTCCCGAACTCGGCGTTGATCTCGTCCGCCAGCTCCGTCACCGCGGCCGTGTACGTGCGGTAGGCGTCGAGGTCCTGGCGCGAGGGGTACGCCGAGGCCAGGTGCACGACCCGGTCGCGCCACTCCGGGTGGACGACCAGCAGCTCCCGGTAGGCGCGCAGGCCGCGCAGGATGTTCTTGGAGAGCTCCGTGCGGTCGACCCGGACGATGGTCCTGCGCCCGCCGACCTCCTCCTGGAGCCGTGCCAGGCGCTCGTCCACCTCCCGGCGGTGCGCCAGCCTCCGGAGCTCCTCGCCGTCCACGCCCAGGGGGTACGCCCCGATCCGGGTGGTCCGCTCCGGGCCCGTCCGGCGCCGGTGCGTCACCCGGCGGCGCCCGTCGCCGCCCGGGGAACCGGGGGACGCCGTCCCGGAGGCGGTGGCGAAGTCCGCGCAGCCCAGGAACGCCGACGCCCATTCCCGGGTGTGGAAACCCAGTTCGTCCGCGCCCAGCATCCCCCACAGCAGTTCTTCCCGGACCCCGTCCGGGAGCATCCGCAGGTACGGGGGCGACGCCCACGGGGTGTGGGTGAAGTGGGCGATCCTCAGGTCGGGGCGGAGCTCCCGCAGCAGGCCCGGGACCAGGGCCAGGTGGTAGTCCTGCACCAGCACCGCCGCGCCCTCCGCGGCCTCCGCCGCCAGTGCCCCGGCGAAGGCCCGGTTGTAGGTGCGGTAGGAATCCCAGCGGCGCCGGAACTCCGCGTCGAAGACCGGCTCGCGCGGAATGTCGTACAGGTGGTGGTGGAGGAACCACAGCACCGAGTTCGCGATGCCGTCGTAGGCGTCGGCGTACACCTCCGGATCGATGTCCAACATGCGCACGCCGGGCTCGCCCGTCCCGCGCCGCACGGCCTCGCGGTCGCCCTCGCCGAGCGCCGCGCACACCCACAGGGTGTCCTGCGAGGAGACGGAGCTCAGCCCCGAGACGAGGCCGCCACCGCCCCTGCGGGCGTCGAGCGAGCCGTCCTCGCCGAGCACGTACGAGACCGGGCCCCGGTTGGATGCCACGAGCACAGTAGCCATGTGGCGAACCTAGCCCGTCCCGGAAACGCTCAAACGTACGTATACGAGACGGGTGGATCCGGCCACGGGGTGTCGCCGCAGCTCAGGGCCGGTCAGGGGCGCGCCGGCCGCGCACCGCGGCCCTCGCCACCAGGCCCGCCGCCGTCAGGGCCGCGGCGAGCGCCCCGAGCAGCCACAGCCGCTCTCCGCCGCTGCCGGTCCCGGCCGTGGCCCCGCCCCGCCCCACCGGCGCGGATCGCTCCGCCCCCGGTGCCGCCTCCGTCGGGCCCTGGCCGGAGAGGGGCACCGTGCAGTGCGCCGGCGGTTCCGCAGGGGGTGTCGGACACCCCGCGACCCTGCCGTCCGCCGGGGCGGAGCGACCGGACGGCGCCGCCCGGTGCCGCGGGTCGAAGGGCTCGACCGCGCCGGCGGCGACCGGTCCCGCCGCCAGCAGCAGCGAGCCCGCGGTGCACACGGCCGCGAGCGCTCTGCCCGGGTGGTGGTGTGTGAGGCGCATGGATCGAAAATCTAGGCAAAGCGGCCGTTGCGGGGGTCGCGCCACGCGCGCCGGCCGCGCTTTCGGGCCGCGGGGCGGGGCCGTCCGGACGCCCGTGCCACCGCCCTCCTCCGGGCTCAGGCCACGCGGCGGTGCGCGTACTCCGCTATCTCGGCGATCGGCGGTCGCTCCTCCGTGTCCACCGCGTACGTCCGCGGCTCGAACCCCTCCGTGCCCCGCTCGAACTGGGTCAGCCTCGGGCGCACCAGGTGTCCCCGGGAGAGCCGCACCTGAGCCGTCCGGTAGATGGCCGCCGCCATCCTGCCCAGTGCCTGCCCGTCCTGGTGCCGGTGCTTGCGCACCCCCACGTCCACCTGGGCCAGTGCGTCCAGGCCCACCGTGTGCAGGGCGTCCACGAGCAGCCCCAGTTCCACTCCGTACCCCACCGGGAACGGCAGCCGTTCGAGCAGGGAGCGCCGCGCCGCGTACTCGCCGCCCAAGGGCTGGACGAAGCCGGCGAGTTGGGGCCAGTGCAGATTGAGCAGCGGGCGCGCCACCAGTTCCGTCACCCGACCGCCCTGGCCGGGGATCCCGCCGGGGGCGGGCCCGTCGCCTCCGGCGCCGAAGGGGCGGTCGTACATCGCCTTGACGAAGTCCACGTCCGGGTCGGTGAGCAGCGGGCCGACGATCCCCGTCACGAAGTCCGCCGAGAAGTCGCGCAGGTCCGCGTCGACGAAACAGACCACGTCCCCGCCCGTCGCCATGAGGGACCGCCACAGGACCTCGCCCTTGCCGGGCACGGCCGGTATGCGGGGGAGCACCTCGTCCCGCGCGACCACCCGCGCGCCGGCCGCCTCCGCCACCTCCGCGGTGCGGTCGGTGGAGCCCGAGTCGACCACCACCAGTTCGTCGACCAGGGGCACCGCCGCCGTCATCAGTTCGCGGCGGATCACGGAAACGATGTCCCCGACCGTCGCCTCCTCGTTCAGCGCCGGCAGGACGACGCTCACCTTCGTGTTCCGTTTGGCGGCGAGGATCCGCTCCAGCGGTCGGTCCGCCACGGACCAGGACCGCCGCTCCAGCCAGCGTTCCACCTCTTCCAGCACGTGATCTCCATCTCGCGGTTCGGACGGCCGGTCCAAGCGTCCGGGCCTTCGGTTACAGTCTTGAACAACGCGGATGCCCGATGCACGTCGGGGTCCCACCCGCGTCGGAGCGCAGGAACGAAAGTCCACCGCGCTTCACAATCGAATACCGCTCATCCAGAGGGGCAGAGGGAAACGGCCCGTTGAAGCCCCGGCAACCCTCCAGTCGGTCACTCGTCACCCGTCTTCGGACCACCATCCAGGTGGAGCCCGACGGGCGCCGCATCACATGCGCGAGGTCCCCGGCTAGGGAAGGTGCCAAATCCGTCTCATGGCGAAAAATTCGCCATTGAGAAAGATGAGGAGAAAGGGCCTCGCCTCCATGGCTGTACAGACCGTCGCACCCACCACCGTCGACCTCGGTCCCGCGTCCGGGCTCTCCTGTCGCGAATGCGGTGAGGTCTTCCCGCTCGGCCCGATCTTCGCCTGTGAGCTCTGTTTCGGGCCCCTCGAAGTCGCGTACGACTTCCCCACCGGTGACCCCGAGGCGCTGCGCAAGCAGATCGAGGCGGGCCCCGCCAACGTCTGGCGCTACGCCCCGCTGCTGCCCGTCCCCGCAGACGTCGCCGAGAAGCCGAACCTGAACCCCGGCTGGACCAAGCTGGTCCAGGCCGACAACCTGGCCCGCGAGATCGGCGTCGCCCCCGGCAAGCTCTTCGTCAAGGACGACTCCGGCAACCCGACCCACTCCTTCAAGGACCGGGTCGTCGCCCAGGCCATCGAGGCCGCCCGCGCCTTCGGCTTCACCACGCTCTCCTGCTCCTCCACCGGCAACCTGGCCGGCGCCGTGGGCGCCGCCGCCGCCCGCGCCGGCTTCCGCTCCTGCGTGTTCATCCCGCACGACCTGGAGCAGGGCAAGGTCGTCATGGCCGGTGTCTACGGTGGTGACCTCGTCGCCATCGAGGGCAACTACGACGACGTCAACCGCTTCTGCTCGGAGCTCATCGGCGACCCGCTCGGCGAGGGCTGGGGCTTCGTGAACGTCAACCTCCGCCCCTACTACGGGGAGGGCTCCAAGACGCTGGCGTACGAGATCTGCGAGCAGCTCGGCTGGGTCATCCCCGACCAGCTCGTCATCCCGATCGCCTCCGGCTCCCAGCTCACCAAGATCGACAAGGGCCTGCAGGAGCTCGTCAAGCTCGGTCTCGTCGAGGACAAGCCGTACAAGATCTTCGGCGCCCAGGCGGAGGGCTGCTCCCCGGTGTCGGCGGCCTTCAAGGCCGGCCACGACGTCGTACGGCCCCAGAAGCCGAACACGATCGCCAAGTCGCTCGCCATCGGCAACCCGGCCGACGGCCCCTACGTCCTCGACATCGCCCGCCGGACCGGCGGCGCCGTGGAGGACGTGAACGACGAGCAGGTGGTCGAGGCCATCAAGGTCCTCGCCCGCACCGAGGGCATCTTCGCGGAGACCGCGGGCGGTGTGACCGTCGGCGTCACCAAGAAGCTCGTCGAGGCAGGTCTGATCGACCCCGACCTCACCACCGTCGTCCTCAACACCGGCGACGGACTCAAGACCCTGGACGCGGTGGCCGACACCTCTCAGGCAACCACCACCATCCGCCCGAGCCTGGACGCGTTCCGCGACGCCGGCCTGGCGCACTGAAAGGTTACGAAGACATGGCCGTGAACGTCCGCATCCCCACCATCCTCCGCACCTACACGGGCGGGCAGTCCGAGGTCCGGGCCGAGGGCGCGACCCTCGCCGAGGTCATCGCGGACCTGGACAAGAACCACACGGGCATCGCCGCCCGCGTCCTGGACGACCAGGGCAAGCTGCGCCGCTTCGTCAACGTCTACGTGAACGACGACGACGTGCGCTTCGAGCAGGGCCTGGAGACGGCCACGCCGGCCGGCGCGGGCGTCTCGATCATCCCGGCGGTCGCCGGCGGCTGCTGAACCGTCCGGTCGTCCTTACGGGGCCCCGTCTTTCTAGAATTGCCCCTTCCGCGCCAATAAGCGGAAGGGGCAATTCTGCATGGTTGAGCGCGGTAGAGTTGGGGAAGTCCCCTCGGCCGCGCATGCCGGACACATATGAGAATGCGTCCCCGCGCGACAAGAAGTAGCCAAACTCCATGCGCGTTGTGTACCTTCTGCGCGCTTTGCCGGGCCCGACTTGCCCCATAAAAAAGGGGATTCTCCCCAATTCCCCTTTCCAGGGCGCCCAGAATTCTCGGTCGAATGACCTGTTGCAGAGGGCAGTTGGACAGATACATTCAGCCGCGGTCGACGCGTTCCGGCGCAGGGTCTGACCCGGGGTTCGTGAAGTGCGGCCCCGCGCAAGGGCCAGTAATAGGGGAGTTAGGCATGGCTCAGGGCACCGTCAAGTGGTTCAACGCGGAGAAGGGCTACGGCTTCATCGCGGTCGACGGTGGTGCGGATGTTTTCGTCCACTACAGCGCGATCCAGATGGATGGTTACCGCAGCCTCGAAGAGGGACAGCGGGTCGAGTTCGAGATCTCGCAGGGTCAGAAGGGCCCGCAGGCGGACATGGTCAAGCTCGCCGTCTGAGCGCGGCGCGATCGGCCACCGACGCAACGCCGTCGAGGGGGCCGCACCCCGGAAGGGGTGCGGCCCCCTCGCGCGTTCCGCTCCGGCCGTCGGGGTGGCACCCGGACCTTCCCGCCGTCCGGCCCGCCGCGCACCTGGGTGTTCTCCGGAACGGCTTGCACTCTCCTAGGGCGAGTGCTAATCATTGGCGTTAGCACTCGGAAGGTGAGAGTGCTACGAGGATCGGGCAGACGAGGCCGCCGGCCGGGTGGGGCAAGGAACCACGCGGAGTCGCGGAGGCCGTCCGTCGCGGGCGTCGGCGCGGTCCTGGAGCGTTATCCACCCCATGTCCGGGAGGACCACTTCACATGGCCAAGATCATCGCGTTCGACGAGGAGGCCCGGCGCGGTCTCGAGCGCGGCATGAACCAGCTCGCTGACGCCGTCAAGGTCACCCTCGGCCCCAAGGGCCGCAACGTCGTCCTCGAGAAGAAGTGGGGCGCCCCCACGATCACCAACGATGGTGTCTCCATCGCCAAGGAGATCGAGCTCGAGGACCCGTACGAGAAGATCGGCGCCGAGCTGGTCAAGGAAGTCGCCAAGAAGACGGACGACGTCGCCGGCGACGGTACGACCACCGCCACCGTCCTCGCCCAGGCGCTCGTCCGCGAGGGCCTCCGCAACGTCGCCGCCGGCGCCAACCCGATGGCCCTGAAGCGCGGCATCGAGAAGGCCGTCGAGGCCGTCTCCGGCGCCCTCCTCGAGCAGGCCAAGGACGTCGAGACCAAGGAGCAGATCGCTTCCACGGCCTCCATCTCCGCCGCCGACACCCAGATCGGCGAGCTCATCGCCGAGGCGATGGACAAGGTCGGCAAGGAAGGCGTCATCACCGTCGAGGAGTCCCAGACCTTCGGTCTGGAGCTGGAGCTCACCGAGGGCATGCGCTTCGACAAGGGCTACATCTCGGCGTACTTCGCCACCGACATGGAGCGCATGGAGGCGTCGCTCGACGACCCGTACCTCCTGATCGTCAACTCCAAGATCTCTTCCGTGAAGGACCTCCTCCCGCTCCTGGAGAAGGTCATGCAGTCGGGCAAGCCGCTGCTGATCATCGCCGAGGACGTCGAGGGCGAGGCCCTGTCGACGCTGGTCGTCAACAAGATCCGCGGCACCTTCAAGTCCGTCGCGGTCAAGGCCCCGGGCTTCGGCGACCGCCGCAAGGCCATGCTGAACGACATCGCCATCCTCACGGGCGGCACGGTCATCTCCGAGGAGGTCGGCCTCAAGCTCGAGAACGCGGGCCTCGACCTGCTCGGCCGCGCCCGCAAGGTCGTCATCACCAAGGACGAGACCACCATCGTCGACGGTGCCGGTGACAGCGAGCAGGTCGCGGGTCGCGTGAACCAGATCCGCGCCGAGATCGAGAACTCCGACTCGGACTACGACCGCGAGAAGCTCCAGGAGCGCCTCGCGAAGCTGGCCGGCGGCGTGGCCGTCATCAAGGCCGGCGCCGCGACCGAGGTCGAGCTCAAGGAGCGCAAGCACCGCATCGAGGACGCCGTTCGCAACGCGAAGGCGGCCGTCGAGGAGGGCATCGTCGCCGGCGGTGGCGTGGCCCTGCTCCAGGCGTCGAACGTCTTCGAGAAGCTCGAGGCCGACCTGACGGGCGACGAGGCCACCGGTGCCAACATCGTCAAGCTGGCCCTCGAGGCCCCGCTGAAGCAGATCGCGGTCAACGCCGGCCTTGAGGGCGGCGTCGTGGCGGAGAAGGTCCGCAACCTGCCCGTCGGCCACGGCCTGAACGCCGCGACCAACGAGTACGTCGACCTCATCGCCGAGGGCATCATCGACCCGGCGAAGGTGACGCGCTCCGCGCTGCAGAACGCCGCGTCGATCGCCGCGCTGTTCCTCACCACCGAGGCCGTCATCGCCGACAAGCCGGAGAAGGCCGCTGCGGCTGCCCCGGGCGGCATGCCGGGCGGTGACATGGACTTCTGATCCCTTCGGGATCGGTGGTTCATCGCTGAACGCGAACGAGGGCGGCACCCCCACCAGGGGGTGCCGCCCTCGGGCGTTCGGCGGATCCTGGAAGGGACGGGTCTCCTCCGGGAAGGGGCCGGAACCATGGTCACCCTGTTCACCACGCCGGCCGACCGCGAACTGGTCGTCACCCGCACCTTCGACGCCCCGCCGAGCAGCGTCTGGAGCGCCTGGACGCGCCCCGAGCACGTGCGGCAGTGGTACGGCTCCGCCGCCCTGACCACCTCGGTCGTGGACATCGACCTGCGCATCGGCGGTGCCTGGCGCTGGGGACAGACCGCTCCCGACGGCCAGGAGATCGTCTTCTCCGGCACCTACGAGGACGTCGTCCCGGTGGAGCGGCTCGACTACACGGAGGTCTTCGAGCAGATGCCGGGCGACGACCCGGTCCGCATCACCCTCACCTTCGACGCGACCCCCGACGGCGGCACCGCCCTGACCAGCACCTCCTTCTGGCCCTCGAACGAGATCAGGGACCAGGCCCTGGCGGCGGGCATGGAGGCGGGGGTCAGGGAGCAGTACGACCGGCTCGCCACGTACGTGCGGACCCTGTGAAGGGCCGGTGCCGGCGGATCAGGGGCTCGGGGCGGGGACGGGCGACGGAGTCCGCTCCCGGGCACGGGCCCGGACGAGGAGCACGCCGTAGGAGGTGAGGGCGAGGAGACGGAGGGCTTCCCACCAGACCGGGAGCGGCCCCGGGCTGTTGGAGTTGACCCAGTTGCTCACCGCGTGCAGAAGGGCCAGCGGCCAGATCGAGACGGTGTGCAGGCGCAGGGCGGCCAACACGAAGCCGAAGACGGAGGCGTGCAGCACCTGGAACGCGATGTAGTCCGGACTGCGTCCGAAGACGAGCCCGGACAGCACGTGTCCGAGGCCGAAGAGCAGGGCGAGCCAGAGGGCCGTGCGCCACGGGGACAGTGCGCGCAGCAGTTCCTGCATCACGCCCCGCGCGTACAGCTCCTCGCTGATCCCGACCGAGACCATCAGCAGCGCGCTCGCGGCCAGCGCGCTCGCCGTGCCCGTGACACCACGGGTCAGCTCCAGGCCGACCACCAGGTACGCGGGGAGCAGGAGCCAGGGGCGGCGGGGCCACGGGGTCGAGAGCCAGGGCGCCCGCCACCACCGGAACCACGCCACCACGGCCAACGGGACGGTGCAGGCGACCAGGTTGGCCACGACCGGACCGGCGACGGCACCGAGCGGAAGGCCGAACGCGGCGGCGAACAGGACCAGGTGCCAGCCGGCGTTGACCCCGACGGCCGACAGCAGGGGGAACCGCACGGGTCTGTCCTTTGGCAGGGTCACGATCAGCCAGTCTGTCAGGGGGACGGGCCCCCCGCCAGGTCCCTCCGGGAGGCGGCTTCGCCGCCGCCGGGCACGGGTCGCCCGTCACCGGCGGGGCTCCGCCCGTCGCCGGTGCGTTCCGTCCTCAGCAGGAGCCCTCCGTGAAGGAGGTGAAGAGGACGTACTTCCGGCCGTGGCCGGCGTCCTGACTTCCGTCCCGGGCGGTCTCGTTCTTCTCCACGCGCATGCAGAACTCGGCCCCGG
Organism: Streptomyces sp. NPDC058872; assembly: GCF_042743065.1. NCBI lineage: Bacteria > Bacillati > Actinomycetota > Actinomycetes > Kitasatosporales > Streptomycetaceae > Streptomyces > Streptomyces sp. NPDC058872. Next base: position 614 of record NZ_JBHYMK010000108.1, on the reverse strand, counting down.
TGCCGTCGGCGCCGATCTGGTAGGAGTCGCCGGTGCCGTACTGCTTCGAGACGTCGACGCCCCCGTCGGGGCCCGCGCCGCTGTTCTCGACCGCCTCTTGGATCAGGTCGCCGACCGACGGGTCGACGTGCTCCGCGTAGACCCGGCCGTTGAGGGTCCGGTCCGCGGTGCGCACGCCTTCGCGGAGTTCCGCCCCGCTCCACTCCGGGCCGCTCCACAGGAGGTACAGGGCGGCCAGCGCCGCGACCGGCACGATGACGATGAGCGCGCGGCCCACCGGGTTGCGGTGGTTGAACACATGGCGGTTGGTGCCCCACCTGCTGCGGACGAAGACCGGCTCGTCGCTCAACGGGCCCTCCCCGCAAGGCCGGTGGGCTTCGTCCGGACGGAGCTCCGAACCACCGGCTTCGGGCCGCCCGGGCTCCCGGTGTCCCCGACGGCGACGGCACCGCGGTGGGCGACCGCGTGCGGGGCGCACGCGGACGTGTCGGCCTTCATGGAGACGTCCTCCGCCGTGGGTTCGATCGGGTTCGGGGAACCGCGGTGTGACGAGGTGATCGGCACGGGGTGATCGTAAGCCAGTTCGTACGGCCGGACGGACCGGGGCCCGTCCC
>NZ_JBHYMK010000107.1:0-12626 GCF_042743065.1 Streptomyces sp. NPDC058872 | reverse complement strand
CGCCCCGCGAACACCACCGACCCACCCAACAACTCCGCAGCCATCCCCACCCACTGCGACCCCTGCCCCGGAAACACCAACACCGTGCGACCCGACGAGACGCCGTCGCCCCGCACCAGCCCCGGCACCGACCGGCCCTCGGCCAGCGCCCTGACCCCGTCGAGCAGCTGCTCCGGGCCGGTGCCCACGATCACGGCCCGCCGTTCGAAGGCCGTACGCGTGAGGGCGAGGGCGCGGCCGGTCCCGCCGGCCCGCAGGGGTCCGGGGCGGGTGCCCAGGTGCGTCAGCAGCCGGGACGCCTGCTCCCGCAGCGCCTCCTCGGTGCGCCCGGACAGCACCCAGGGGAGCGGGTGCGCGTCCGTACCCGCCGCGGTCGCGGCTTCGGCCGCCGGTTCGGCCTCCTCCGCCGGGGCCTGTTCCAGAATCAGGTGCGCATTGGTGCCGCTGACGCCGAAGGCGGACACCCCGGCGCGGCGCGGACGGCCCCGGTCATCCCAGACGCGGGCCTCGGAGAGCAGTTCCACGGCGCCCGACGACCAGTCCACCATCGGTGTCGGCCGGTCAGCGTGCAGGGTCCGGGGCAGTTCGCCGTGCGCCATGGCCAGCACCATCTTGATGACGCCGCCCACCCCCGCCGCCGCCGAGGTGTGGCCGATGTTCGACTTCAGCGAGCCCAGCCACAGGGGCTGCCGAGCCGGCCGGTCCTGGCCGTACGTCGCCAGCAGCGCCTGCGCCTCGATGGGGTCGCCGAGGGTGGTGCCGGTGCCGTGCGCCTCCACCACGTCCACCTCGGACGCCGTCAGGCCCGCGTCCGCGAGCGCCGCCCGGATGACCCGCTGCTGCGACGGTCCGCTGGGGGCGGTCAGGCCGTTGCTGGCGCCGTCCTGGTTGGTGGCCGAACCGCGGACCACGGCCAGCACCGGGTGCCCGTTGCGCCGGGCGTCCGACAGCCGCTCCAGCAGCAGGACGCCGACGCCCTCGGACCAGCCGGTGCCGTCCGCACCGGCGCCGAACGCCTTGCAGCGGCCGTCGGCCGACAGCGCGCGCTGCCGGCTGAACGCCACGAACGCGTCGGGGGTCGCCATCACCGACACCCCGCCGGCCAGGGCCAGCGTGCAGTCGCCCGCCCGCAGCGCCCGGATCGCCAGGTGCAGGGCGACCAGCGAGGACGAGCAGGCCGTGTCGACGGTCACCGCGGGCCCTTCGAGGCCCAGGGTGTAGGCGATCCGGCCGGAGACCACGCTGCTCGCGGTGCCGGTGTCCAGCAGGCCCTGGACGTCGGGGAGGTGGCGGGAGCCGGCGCCGTAGCCGTTGCCGATCGCCCCGAGGAAGACGCCGGTGCCGGTGCGCCGCAGCGCGCGGGGGTCGATGGCGGCCCGCTCGACGGCCTCCCAGGCGGTCTCCAGCACCAGCCGCTGCTGGGGGTCCGTGGCCAGGGCTTCGCGCGGCGAGATCCCGAAGAACTCGGCGTCGAACTCGGCGGCGTCGTGCAGGAAGCCGCCGTGCCGGGTGTAGGAGGTGCCGGGCCGCTCGGGGTCCGGGTCGTAGAGGCCGTCCAGGTCCCAGCCGCGGTTGACCGGCCAGCCGGACACCGCGTCGGCGCCGCGGCTCACCAGGTCCCACAGCAGTTCGGGCGTGTGGGCGCCGCCGGGGTAGCGGCAGGCCATCGAGACGATGGCGATCGGTTCGTGGCGGGCCTGCTCGGCCTCGCGCAGCTGCCTCCGGGCGTCACCGAGGTCCGCGGTGGCGCGCCTGAGGTAGTCGAGCAGCTTCTTGTCGTCGGACATCGGGTCCAGCTCTCTCTCAGGCGTTTCCGAAGTTGTTGTCGAGCAGGGCGAACAGTTCGTCCGCCGTGGCGGTCGCGGTGTCCTCCGCGGGTGCGGACGGTGGCGCCCCGCCGTCCGGGGCGGCTCCGCGCCGGCCCCAGCCGCGCAGCAGCGCGTCCAGTCGTTCGCCGACCCCGTCGGTGTCGGCCGCTCCGGGCGGCACGGCCGCGAGGAGCACGGCCAGCCGGTCCAGTTCGGCCAGCAGCGGCGAGGGCGGTGCGGGCGCGGCGGAGAGCTCCGCATCCAGGTGTGCGGCGAGTGCGTCGGGCGTCGGGTGGTCGAAGACGACCGTCGGCGGTACGGGCAGCCCGGTCGCCTCGACCAGCACGTTCCGGAACCGCACCGCGAGCATCGAGTCGAAGCCGACCTCGGAGAAGGAGCGCTCCGCGCGCACCGGACCGGTGCCGGGATGGCCCAGGACCGCGGCAGCGTGCCGGATGACCAGGTCGAGTACGGCCTGACGGCGGGCCTGCCGGTCCAGCGGGGCCAGCCGGGCGGCCAGGAGGACGGCGGGGGTGTCCTCGTCATCGCCCGCGGCCGCGCCGGACTCGACGGGCTCGACGGGCTCGACGGGCTCCGTTTGGGTACGGGGGACCGCGGCGGCCGTCCGGCCGGGGGTGGGCAGCCAGTACCGGTCGCGCTGGAAGGGGTAGGTGGGCAGCAGGAAGGGTGCGGCGTCCGGGTCGGCGGTTCCCGTCCAGGGCGTCCAGTCCACCGGGCCGCCGCCGCTCGCCCACGCCTCGGTCAGGGAGTCCAGCAGGCGGTCCCGGCCGCCGTCGCCGCGGCGCAGCGTGCCGACCGCCGCCACCTCCCGGCCGGCGTCGCCGGCCACCGCCTCGATCCCGGCGAGCAGCACCGGATGCGGGCCGACCTCGACGAACAGGGTGTGGCCCGCGTCCACCAGGGTGCGGGTCGCGCCGACGAAGTCGACCGGCTCGCGCAGGTTGCGGTACCAGTAGGCGGCGTCGAGCGATTCCCCGGCGACCGGTTCGCCGGTCACCGTCGAGTAGAGCGGGACGGCCGAGGCCCGCGGGCGGATCCCGGCGAGGGCTTCGCGCAGTTCGTCCTCGATCTCGGCGACCTGGGCCGAGTGCGCCGCGTAGTCCACCGGGATCGCCCGGGCCCGTACGCCTTCCCGCTCGCAGGCTTCGAGCAGGGCGGCCAGCTCCTGCGGCTCTCCGGCGACGACCACGGCCCCGGGGCCGTTGACCGCGGCCACGCACACGCGTCCGCCGTCGGGCAGCAGGCGGGCGGTCCGCTCGGCGGAGGCGGCGACGGACACCATGCCGCCGCGCCCGGCCAGCCGCAGCAGCGCCCGGCTGCGCCGTGCCACCACGAGGGCCGCGTCGTCGAGCGAGAGCGCTCCGGCGACGCAGGCGGCGGCGATCTCGCCCTGGCTGTGCCCGACGACGGCGTCGGGGGTGACCCCGGTGGCCCGCCAGTGCGCGGCGAGCGCCACCATCACGGCGAACAGCACCGGCTGGACGACGTCCACGCGGTCGAGCGAGGGTGCGCCGGGCGCGCCGCGGAGCACCTCGGTCAGGGACCAGTCGGTGTGCGGGGCGAGGGCGCGTTCGCAGGCGGCGATCGTGGCGGCGAACGCCTCGGAGGCGTCGAGCGCCGCCACGGCCATCCCGTCCCACTGCGCGCCCTGGCCGGGGAAGACGAAGGCGGTACGGCCGCCGCGCGCCCGGTCCTGTACGGCGTGGGGCGCGGGTTCACCGACGGCGAGGGCGTCCAGCCAGCCGAGGAGCGCGTCGCGGTCGCGGCCGGTGGCGGCGGCCCGGAACGGCAGGGCGGGGCGGGTGGTGGCGAGCGCGCGGGCCGCTCCGGCGGCGTCCCGGCCGCCGTCGGCGCGCAGGTGCTCGGCCAGCCGGCGGGCCTGGCGGCGCAGGGCCGCGGGGGTCATGGCGGACAGCAGCCACGGCACGGTTTCCGCGGTGGCCCCCGTGGCTTCGGTGTCCGCGACGTCTCCGGACCGTTCGCCGGGCGCGCCTTCGGCCGGCGGGGCGCTGTCGGCAGGGGCTTCCTCCAGGACGGCGTGCGCGTTGGTGCCGCTCATGCCGAAGGCGGAGACCCCGGCCCGGCGCGGCAGGTCCCCGTCCGGGGCGTCCCAGGGGCGGGCCTGCGCGAGCAGCCGGACCGCGCCGGCCGACCAGTCGACCCGGCTCGACGCCTCCTGGGCGTGCAGGGTGCGGGGCAGGACGCCGTGGCGGAGGGCGAGGACGGTCTTGATGACTCCGGCGACCCCGGCGGCGGCCTGGGTGTGCCCGATGTTCGACTTCAGCGACCCCAGCCACACCGGCCGCCCCTCGGGCCGGTCCTGGCCGTACGTGGCCAGCAGGGCCTGGGCCTCGATGGGGTCGCCGAGTACGGTGCCGGTGCCGTGGGCCTCGACCAGGTCGATGTCGGTACCGGCCAGTCCGGCGGTGGCGAGCGCGGCCTTGATGACCCGCTGCTGTGCGAGGCCGCTGGGGGCGGTCAGGCCGTTGCTGGCGCCGTCCTGGTTGACCGCGGTGCCGCGGACGAGGGCGAGGACCGGGTGCCCGAGGCGGCGCGCGTCGGAGAGGCGTTCCACGAGCAGCACGCCCACGCCCTCGCCCCAGCCGGTGCCGTTCGCGCCTTCGGCGAAGGAGCGGCAGCGGCCGTCGGGCGAGAGCCCCTGCTGACGGCTGAACTCGACGAAGACGTCCGGGCTCGCCATCACCGCGGCGCCGCCGACCAGCGCGAACGAGCAGTCCCCGGCGCGCAGCGCCTGCCCGGCCAGGTGCAGGGCGACCAGCGAGGACGAGCAGGCCGTCTCGACGGTCACGGCGGGGCCGCCGAGTCCGAGGGTGTAGGAGATGCGGCCGGACGCGACGCTGGTGACGGTGCCGCTGAGCAGGTGCCCCTCGACCTCGTCGGACGGATTCTGCGGGCCGGTTCCGTAGCCCTGGGTCGCGACGCCGACGTAGACGCCGCCCTCGCTGCCGCGTACCGACGCGGGGTCGAGTCCGGCCCGCTCCAGCGCCTCCCAACTGGTCTCCAGCAGCAGCCGCTGCTGCGGGTCCATGGCGAGGGCTTCGCGCGGCGAGACGCCGAAGAACTCCGCATCGAACTCGGCCGCCCCGTCCAGGAATCCGCCGCCGGTGGTGTAGAAGGTCCCGGGGTGCAGGGGGTCGGGGTCGTAGAGGGTCTCCAGCGACCAGCCGCGGTCGGCGGGCAGCGCGGCGACCGCGTCCACCCCGTCGTCCACCAACCGCCACAGGTCCTCGGGCGAGCGGACGCCGCCGGGGAAGCGGCAGGCCATCGAGACGATGGCCAGCGGCTCGTCGTCCGCCGCGGGCCCGGCCGGGCCGCCGACGGCCGCGGCTTCGGCTTCGGCTTCGGTGTCGCCGCCGCTCAGTCCGTCGAAGAGGTGCGCGGCGAGGGCGGCTGCCGTCGGGTGATCGAAGACGGAGGTGAGGGCGAGCGGCAGGCCGGTGACCTCGACCAGTCGGTTGCGGAGTTCGACGGCGGTGAGCGAGTCGAAGCCCGCCTCCCGGAAAGGGCGTTCGGCCGCGAACTCGCCCGCCGACTCGTGGCCCAGCACCGCCGCCGCCTCGCTGCGGACCAGTTCCGTCAGCAGCTTGCGGCCCTCCGGGCCGGACAGCCGCTCCAGCCGCTGCCGCCACGACGGGTCGCCGGCCGTACCGGCTCCGGCGGGGGCGTCCGCGGCGGGGCCGCCGTCCGACGGCGGCGCGGCGGCCGGCAGTCCGCGCAGCAGCGCACTGGCGCGCACGGATCCGAAGGGAGGGGCGAAGCGGCTCCAGTCGACCTCGGCGACCACCGCTTCGGTCTCGTCCAGGTCCAGCGCCAGCCCGAGCGCGGCGAGGGCCGCCGCGGGGTCCATCGGCACCAGGCCGTGACGGCGCAGGCCGTCCCCGGTGGCGCCGTCGGCCATGCCCGCGCCGGACCAGGGGCCCCAGGCCACCGAGGCCGCCGTCAGGCCGCGGCCGCGGCGCGCCACGGCCAGGCCGTCCAGGTAGGCGTTGGCCGCCGCGTACGCGCCCTGGCCGCCGCTGCCCCAGGTGGCCGAGATCGAGGAGAACAGCACGAACGCGTCGAGTGCGACGCCCTCGAACAGGGCGTCCAGGTGCGCCGCACCCCGCGCCTTGGCCGCCGTGTCCGCGGCCAGCTCCTCCGGGGTGCAGTCGGCGAGCGGGGTGTCGGAGGTCAGTCCCGCGGTGTGCACCACGGCCCGTACGGTGTCGTCCTCGGCGCGCAGTCGCGCCAGGACCCCTTCCAGTGCGGTCCGGTCGGCGACGTCGCAGGCCAGTACGGTGCTCCGGGCCCCGAGCTCCGCCAGCGCGGCGACGAGGGCGTCGGCTCCCGGCGCCTCGGGCCCGCGCCGGCTCAGCAGTACGAGGTGCTCCGCGCCGCGCTCCGCCAACCAGCGCGCCACCTGGGCGCCGAGGCCTCCGGTGCCGCCGGTGACGAGGACCGTGCCGCGCGGGGTCCACGGTGCGGGCCCGGGCGCCGCGGGTCCCGGTGCGGGGACGAGGCGGCGGCCCAGGAGTCCCGGTGCGCGGACGGCCACCTGGTCCTCGCCGTCGTGTCCGGCCAGCACCGCACACAGCCCTTCCAGCGCGGGTCCGTCCAGCAGGTCCGGCAGGTCGACCAGGCCGCCCCAGCGCCGCGGGTGCTCCAGCGCCGCGACCCGGCCCAGGCCCCACACCTGGGCCTGCTCGGGGCGGACCGGTGTGGTGCCGTCGGCCGCCACCGCACCGCGGGTGGCGCACCACAGGGGTGCGTCGATGCCGCTTTCGCCCAGGGCCTGGAGCAGCAGCAGGGTCCCGGTCAGGCAGGCGTCGAGCGTGCGCAGCCGCGGATGGGGTCCCTCGGCCAGGCCCAGCAGCGACAGGACGCCTTCCAGGGCGCCGAACTCCGGGAGAAGTGCGGCCAGTTCCGTCCGTTCGACGGTGGCCCCGACCCGGATCACGACCACGTCGGCGCCGTGTCCGGCGAGGGCCTGTTCGCAGGCGAGCACGGTGTCCTCGGCGCCGGGTCCGTCCGGGGTGACGAGCAGCCAGCGGCCGGAGAGCCGGGTCTCGGCGGGCGGGGTGAGCGGCTGCCACGCGATGCGGTAGCGCTGCGGTCCGGCCGGGGCCGCGGTCGCCCGGCGGGAGCGCCAGGCTGCGGGGGCCGGGTCGAGGGCGGCTTCCGGCCAGAAGCGCCTGCGCTGGAAGGCGTAGGTGGGCAGGTCGACCCGGCGTACGTCGGTGCCGCTCCAGCCCGCCGACCAGTCCACCGGTACGCCGTGCAGGTGCAGCGAGGCGAGTGCGGTGCGGACCGCGTCGGTCTCGGCCCGGCCGTCGCGCAGCAGCGGCACCGTCCGGTGGGCACCGGAGGCGGAAGCGGAAGCGGAGGCGGAACCAGTACCGGTGCCGGCTTCTTCGGGACCGACTTCGGGACCGGCTTCGGGGTCGGCGAGGCAGGTGTGCAACATGCCGGACAGCACGCCGCCGGGGCCGAGTTCGAGGAACGTCGTCGCACCCTCGGCCCGCAACCGGCGGGCCCCCGCCAGGAAGCGGACGGTGTCCCGTACGTGGCGCACCCAGTGGTCCGGGGAGCGGAGTTCGGCGGCCGTGGCCGTCCGGCCGGTCAGGTTGGAGACGATCTCGATGCCGGGCGCGTGGTAGGTCAGCGACTCGGCCACGTCCCGGAACGCGTCGAGCATCCCGTCCATCCGGGCGGAGTGGAAGGCGTGGCTCACGCTGAGGCGCCGGGTGCGCCGGCCGCGGGAGCGGAACGCCCCGGCCAGCCGCCGTACCGCGTCCTCGTCGCCGGACAGGACCACGGAGGAGGGCCCGTTGACGGCGGCGACGTCCACCGCGCCCCGCTCCGGGTCCTGCCCGGCGCAGACCGCGAGGCCGTCGTGCAGGGCCTGGCGCACTTCCTCCTCGGTGGCCTCCACGGCCACCATCGCCCCGCCCGCGGGCAGCGCGTCCATCAGCCGGCCCCGGGCCGCGACCAGCGCGCAGGCGTCGGCGAGGTCCAGGACGCCCGCGGCGTGGGCGGCGGCGAGTTCGCCGATGGAGTGCCCCATCAGCAGGTCGGGCCGCACGCCCCAGTGCCGTACGAGCCGGAACAGCGCCGTTTCCAGGGCGAACAGCGCGGGCTGGGTGTACCGGGTGCGGTCGAGCAGCTCCGCCCCGGGGGTTCCGGGCGCGGCGAACAGGATGTCACGCAGGGGCAGGTCGAGGTGCGGGTCGAGCCCGGTCAGCACCTCGTCGAGGGCGTCGGCGAACACCGGGTCGTCGCGGTAGAGCCCGGCGCCGGCCCCGGCCCGCTGGCTGCCCTGTCCCGGGAAGAGGAAGGCGGTCCGGCCGGAGTGACCGGCGCCGCCGGTGAGCAGCCGGCCCGCCGTGGTGCCCCGCGCGAGGGCGGTCAGCGAGCGCCGGACGGACGCCCGGTCCTGCCCCAGGACGGCGGCCCGGTGTTCGAGCGGGGCGCGTCCGGTGGCCAGCGAGTAGGCGACGTCGGCCAGTTCGAGGTCCGGGTCGGCGTCGAGCCGGCCCACCAGCCGGTCCGCCTGCGCCCGCAGCGCCTCCGGCGTCCTGGCCGACAGCAGCAGCGGCACGGGCGGGCCGGTCCTGCGGGCGGTGGGCGTGGTCGCGGTGACCGCGGCGACGGCCGCGGTGGCAGTGGCACCGTGGGTGCCGGTCTGGTCCGGAGTGCCGGTGTCGGCCGGGTCCGGGGCAGGCACGACCGCGATGACGGGCGCCTGCTCGATGATCGCGTGCGCGTTGGTCCCGCTGATGCCGAACGACGACACGCCCGCCCGGCGCGGGCCCCCGGTCCGCGGCCACGGGGTGTGCCCGGTGAGCAGCCGGATCGCGCCGCCGGACCAGTCGACGTGCGGGTTCGGCGCATCCGCGTGGAGGGTGCCCGGGAGTTCGCCGTGGCGGATGGCCAGCACCATCTTCATCACCCCGGCCACCCCGGCCGCGGCCTGGGTGTGCCCGATGTTCGACTTCACCGAGCCGAGCCACAGCGGCCGGTCCGCGGGGCGGTCGGGCCCGTGGACGGCTTGGAGGGCCTGCGCTTCGATGGGGTCGCCGAGCCGGGTCCCGGTGCCGTGTGCTTCGACCGCGTCGATCTGGTCGGCGCTCAGCGCGGCGTCGGCCAGCGCGGCCCGGATGACCTGCTGTTGGGAAGGTCCGTTGGGGGCGGTGAGCCCGTTGCTGGCGCCGTCCTGGTTCACGGCGGTGCCGCTGATCAGCGCGAGGACGGGGTGGCCGTGGCGCAGGGCATCGCTGTGGCGCTCCAGCAGCAGGACGCCGGCGCCCTCGCCCCAGCCGGTGCCGTCCGCCTCGGCGGAGAACGCCTTGCAGCGTCCGTCGGCGGCGAGTCCGCGCTGACGGCTGAACTCCACGAAGAGCTTCGGTGTGCTCATCACCGTCACCCCGCCCGCGAGGGCCTGCTCGCAGTCGCCGCGGCGCAGGGCCTGGACGGCCAGGTGCAGCGCCACCAGGGACGACGAGCACGCGGTGTCCACGGTGAGCGAGGGCCCCTGGAGGCCGAGGACGTAGGAGAGCCGTCCGGACAGCACGCTGGCCGTGTTGCCGGTCAGCAGGTGGCCTTCGGAGACGCCCTCGGCGCCCTCCAGCAGGGCGGAGTAGTCCTGGCCGTTGGTGCCGATGTAGACCCCGACCTGGCGGTGCTTCAGCGCGGTCGGGTCCTGTCCGGCGCGCTCGACAGCCTCCCAGGCGGTCTCCAGGAGCAGCCGCTGCTGCGGGTCCATGGCCAGGGCTTCGCGGGGCGAGATGCCGAAGAACTCGGCGTCGAACTCGGGGACGTCGTGCAGGAAACCGCCCTGCCTGCTGTACGTGGTGCCGGCCCGGTCGGGGTCCGGGTCGTACAGGCCCTCGGTGTCCCAACCACGGTTCGAGGGCCAGTCGCCGACGGCGTCGGTGCCTTCGGACAGCAGCTGCCAGAAGTCCTCGGGCCGGGTGACCCCGCCGGGGAAGCGGCACCCCATGCCGACGATCGCGATCGGCTCGCTGCGGCCGGTCTCCGCGGTGCGGTGCGCCCCGGTCGCGACGGGAGCGGCGGTCTCCTCCGGCACGTCCGGGAGGCCGAGTTCGGCGAGCAGCCGGTCGGCGAGGGCCGACGGGGTGGGGTGGTCGAAGAGGACGGTGGCGGGCAGGGCGAGTCCGGTGGCGGTGGCGAGCCGGTTGCGCAGTTCCACGGCGGTCAGCGAGTCGAAGCCGAGTGCGGAGAACGCCTTGGCGGGCTGGACCGTGCCCACGTCGGGGTGGCGCAGGACCGCCGCGGCGTGGGCGCGTACCAGCTCGGTGAGGGTCCGGACCCGGTCCTCGTGGCGGGGCAGTGCGGCGACCTGCTGCCGCAGGGCGTCGGCGCCGTGGGCTCCGTCGGCGGAGCCGCCCTCCCGGGCCGGCGGTGCGTCGGTGTCGGGGGCGGACGGGGCCGCGGCCGGGTCCGGCAGCGCGTCCAGCAGGGCGGTGGAGCGCAGCCCCATGCCCGCGGTGAAGCGCCGCCAGTCGATGTCGGCGACCACCACCAGCGCGTCGTCCTCGGCGAGGGCCCGGCCGATCGCGGTGACGGCCGTTTCGGGTTCCATCACCGGCATGCCGAAGTCCCGCAGCCGCGCGGCGACGTCGTCCGCGAGCATGCCCGGCCCGGCCCAGGCGCCCCAGGCCACGGAGGTGCCGGGCAGTCCGGCGGCCCGGCGGGCGACGACGAGCGCGTCCACGGCGGCGTTGGCGGCGGCGTAGTTGCCCTGCCCGGCGTTGCCCAGGACGCCCATCACGGACGAGAACACCACGAAGGCCGACAGGCTCAGGCCCGCGGTGGCCTCGTGCAGGTTCCGCGCGGCGGTCAGTTTGGCGCGCAGCACCACGGCGAGCCGGGCCGGGTCGAGGGCGTCGAGCACGCCGTCGTCCAGGACGCCCGCCGCGTGGATGACGGCGGACAGCGGGTACTGCGCCGGGATGGCGTCGATCAGCGCCGCCAGGGCGGCCGGGTCGGCGACATCGCAGGCGGCGAAGTCCACCTCGGCGCCCAGTGCCGTCAGTTCCGCCCGCAGGGCGTCCGTACCGGGTGCGTCGGCGCCGCGGCGGCTGACCAGCAGCAGCCGCTCCGCGCCCTGGCCCGCGAGCCAGCGCGCCGTGTGTGAGCCGACGCCACCGGTGCCGCCGGTCACGAGGACCGTGCCCTGCCACTTCGGACCGGGCCGCCCCGGGACGGCCGGGCCGTCCGCACGGCCTTCCGACGGCGCGGCGAGAGGGACAGCGGAGAGGGCGGGGCGCAGGCGCCGTCCGTGGATGCCGGTGGACCTCACCGCCACCTGTTCCTCGTCGGCCACGGCTCCCGCGAGCACCGCGCACAGGCGGCGGGCGGCGCGCGCGTCCAGCGCCTCGGGCAGGTCGACCAGGCCGCCCCGGCGGTGCGGGTGTTCCAGGGCCGCGGTCCGGCCCAGGGCCGCGGACGCGGCCTGCCCGACGGATCCGGGCCGCTCCGCGCCGCCCAGGACCGCCGTTCCGGTGGTCAGCGTCCAGAGGCGGGCGTCGATGCCCGCGTCCTCCAGTGCCTGGGCCAGCGCGAGGGTCAGCGCCGCGCCGCCGGGGAGGTCGGGGTGCTGGGGGTGGGTGCGCTCCTCCCAGGACAGCAGCGACAGCACTCCGGCGATCGGCTGTCCCCCGACGGCATCCGTGAGCAGCACGGCCAGTTCCCCGCGGGTGGTGCCCGGACCGGCGACGACGCACGTAATCAGGTCGGCTCCGGCATCGCGGAGCGCGTCGAGGACAGCCGCCGCGGCATCGCTCTCGGGGCGCAGGGCGAGCCAGCGGCCGGCGAGTCCGTCCGCCGGGGCGACCGACAGGGGCGTCCAGGTGACGCGGTAGCGCCAGGATTCGGCCCGCCGTTCACGGGTCCGGGCGGAGCGCCAGGCGGCCAGGGCGGGCAGCACCTCGTCCAGGGCGTCACGGCCGACGCCCAGGATCTCGGCGAGCCGGGCCGGGTCCTGCCCTTCCAGGTCGTCCCAGCGGTCCTCGACGGCCGGAGCCGGTACGGGGGCGGGGGCCGTCAGCCAGTAGCGGCTGCGCTGGAAGGCGTACGTCGGCAGCTCGACCCGCCGCGCGCCCGGGAACGCCCCCGACCAGTCCACGCCCACACCGCGCTCCCAAGCCCGGCCCACCGCACGCAGCACCTGGTCGAGGCCACCCTCACCACGACGCAGGGTCCCCAGCACCGCGGCATCCACACCCGCGGCCTCCACCGACTCCCCCACGGCCACGCCCAGCACCGGGTGGGCGCTGGCCTCGATGAAGACGCGGTGCCCGCTGTCCAGCAGCGAGCGGGTAGCCTCCTCGAACTCCACCGTCTGCCGCAGGTTGCGGTACCAGTACTCGGCATCCAGGGCCCTCGTGTCCAGCAGGCCACCGGTCACGCTCGAATGGAACGGCACCGTGCCCGAGCGCGGCACGACCCCCTCCAGCTCCGCGAGCAACCGCTCACGGATCTCCTCCACATGAAAGGAGTGCGAGGCGTAGTCGACCTCGATCAGACGCGCCCGCACCCCCTCAGCCACGAACCCGTCCACCAGTTCCGCGACCGCGTCCGCGTCACCCGAAACCACCGTCGACGAGGGTCCGTTGACGGCAGCCACCGACAGACGACCAGCCCAAACGGCGATCCGCTCCCGTACCGCATCCACCGGCAACGGCACCGACGCCATCCCACCCCGACCCGCCAACACCCCCACCGCACGCGAACGCAGCGCCACCACCCGAGCCCCGTCCTCCAGGCTCAAACCAC
>NZ_JBHYMK010000106.1:1550-12758 GCF_042743065.1 Streptomyces sp. NPDC058872 | reverse complement strand
GGGGCGCACCCCGGCTGTTCCGGGGTGCGCCCCTTCGGCGCGTGACGGGCGGCTGCTACCAGCTCTGGCCCGCCGGCTTCTCGCCCGGCAGGAAGATCCAGAGACCGAGGTAGATCAGGAACTGAGGTCCCGGCAACAGGCAGGAGACCACGAAGATCAGCCGCATCGTCGTTGCGGAGATGCCGAAGCGCCGTGCCAGCGCCGCGCACACCCCGCCGAGCATGCGTCCTTCGCGAGGGCGGATCAGTGCGGCCATGGTGGGGCTCCTTCGGAGTCGTTTCGGGAACCGCTCCTCCGGGCTCCCGATGACTCCATACTGCCGCCGGGAAGAGGAGCGGGCGTCGGTCTAGGGGGCGATCGGAACCCTGGAAATCGTCGGGGTCGCACCCTGGGGGGTCTCGTTCTGCGGTGGGATCGAACCCCGCAGTGCGCCGCTCCCTCCGGAGGAGGGCTCCCGCACCGCCTCCGACCTGCGGCGCAGCCAGGTCCGTCCGGCGGGGACCACCAGCAGGTGGGCCAGGGCGACGCCCGTCGTGTTCAGCAGGACCGAGTCGATGTCGACGACCTGCCCCGGCACCGCGGTCTGCAAGAGCTCGACGGCCAGCGACACCAGTGCGCCCGCGGCGGTCGTACGGGCCAGCGAGGCCCATCCGGGGACCCGGAGCCGTCCGTCGGCCATCGGCAGCAGCACCCCGAGCGGGGCCAGCAGCAATAGGCCCTTGCCGATCAACAGGGCCGCCTCGGTGCCGCCGAGCGCGAGGTCCGCCTGCAGCCCGTGCAACGGGACGGTGTTCGGCGCGGTCACCCAGGCCACGTCCCGCGGGCGCAGGCTGACCCACGCGACGAGCAGCAGATGGGAGAGGAGGAGGGTGAACCCCGCCACCCGGACGATCATTGCGGCATTGCCGCCCGAACCTAGACGCTGCACGTCCTCCAAGACGTCGCGAGCGGCGGAATCGGTTCCGCCGCTCCGCCACGCTCTGCGGAACCGTCGTCCGGACCGCCCCGGCCCCGGCACCGCCCCGGCACCGGGCCGGGCTCAGCGCGCCGGTGTGCTCGCCGGGGGAGCGGGGGCCGCGGTCGGCGGTGCGGACTCGGGACGTTCGCGGAGCTCCGTCGTGCAGCGGTAGCGCTTCGGGGCGTACGCGCCCGGGCCGCCGAGCAGCACCGTGTGGCCGCCCGCGCCCACCGAGCTGTCCCCGAAGGTGCAGACGAGCTGCGACAGCGCGGTCGGCGTCAGGTCCTCGGGCTGCCGGCTCAACCGCAGCGTGCCCTCCGGGTCGTCCTGCCGTCCGCCGAACACGCTCAGCGGACCGCGCACCGCGGTGGTGAAACCGGCCTGTCGCTCGCCCTCCGAGGGCTCGGCGAGCAGGTTCGCGAGCAGGTCCCCCGCCGTTCGCACCGGATCGACGCCGACCTTCTCCTCCGGCAGCGGCGACCGGCGGTGCACCACCTCCAGCTGGGAGCCGCAGACCAGGTAGACCCGTATCGGAACGCCCTGGGCCGCGCCCGTCGCACCGTCCTCGGTCACGTTGCACGGCACCCGGGAGGGGGCCGCGCCCGCATCCACCGGGACCGACGTGGTCCGGATGCCGCAGCCGGTGAGCAGCGTGCCGAGCACGCCCGCAGCCAGGACCAAGGCGTGGCGCCTCATGCTTCTCCCACCTCGCCCTGGCTGCTGCGGGTCTGCACCTCGCGGGTGATCCCCGAGGCGTCCAGGGGCAGCCGCAGCACGAACACCGCGCCGTCGACCCGTCCGTCCTCGCCGACCGAGTTGGACGCCGTGATCGAACCGCCGTGGATCAGGGCGTTCTCCATCGCGATCGACAGTCCGAGTCCGCTGCCCTCGGACCGGGGGCGGGACGCGCTCGCCTTGTAGAAGCGGTCGAAGACGTGCGGCAGCACCTCCTCCGGGATGCCGGGGCCGTGGTCGCGCACCGCGATGACCAGCTCGTCCTCCTCGGTGCGCACCGACACCCGCACCGGTGAACCGCCGTGCTTCAGCGCGTTGCCGATCAGGTTCGCCAGGATCACGTCCAGGCGGCGGGGGTCGAGCGGTGCGACGACGCCCCGCTCCGCGTCCAGCTCCACCGCGTCCAGCCAGGCCCGTGCGTCGACGCATGCGGTGATCTGGTCGGCGATGTCCACGTCGTCGAGGACGAGCCGTGCGGTGCCCGCGTCGAAACGGGTCACCTCCATCAGGTTCTCCACCAGGTCGTTGAGGCGTCGGGTCTCGCTCACCACGAGCGCCACCGCCGGAGCGATCATCGGGTCCAGGGAGTCCTGTTCGTCCTCCAGGACCTCGGTGACGGCCGTCAGGGCCGTCAGCGGGGTGCGCAGCTCGTGGGACATGTCGGCGACGAAGCGCCGGGAGGACTCCTCCCGCGCGCTCATGTCGGCGACCTTCTTCTGCAGGGACTCGGCCGCGCCGTTGAAGGTGCGGGAGAGGTCGGCCAGTTCGTCCGTACCGGACACTTCCAGCCGGGTGTCCAGCTTGCCCTCGCCGAGCTTCCGGGCCGCCACGCCGAGTCGGTGCACCGGACGCAGCACGGTCGTCGCCGCGACCTGCGCGAGGAGCACGGAGCCGATGACCGCGAGCGCGGTGGCGATCCCCAACGACCAGGCGAGCGAGTTCAGGTCGGCCTTCTCCGCTTCCAGCGACTTGAACACGTAGCCGGTCGGCCCGCCGCCGTCGATCCGCGTCCCGCCGACCAGATAGGGCGTGCCGTTCCGCTCGGTGCGCTGCCAGAACAGGTGGTACGGATGCGCGTTGGCCTCCGTCACCGGCCGCTTGGTGTCCACGGCCTCCTGCAGCGGCACCGGCACGTCGGCCAGGGTGAAGTCGTCCGGGTCCGAGGCGCCCACGATGGGCTTGCCCGCGGCCCGCTCGCCCAGCAACAGCACCTGGTAACCGGCGCCGCCGCCGGCCATGTCCTCGGCGGTCCGCCGCAGGTCGTCCTGGGTGGGGCGGAGCGGCAGCGCCGCCGCCCGGTTCTGCATCTCCTGCCGGAAGTCGTTCAGCGCCCCGTCCTGGGTGCGGGTCAGCACCGCCTCGCGGTTGAGCCAGTAGGCGATGCCGGAGGCGGCGACGGCCGCGGTGAGCGCGACGAGGGCGAACACGACGACGAGCCGGAGCCGCAGGCTCGAAAGGCGCAGCCGGGCGGTGATTCCCTCGTTCACGCAGGGACGTCCAACCGGTAACCGACCCCGCGCACGGTGCGGATCAGCGTCGGCGAGGACGGTACGTCCTCCACCTTGGCCCGCAGCCGCTGCACACAGGCGTCGACCAGTCGCGAGTCGCCCAGGTAGTCGTGTTCCCACACGAGCCGCAGCAACTGCTGTCGGGAGAGGGCCTGTCCGGGCCGCCGGCTCAGTTCCAGGAGCAGTCGCAGCTCGGTCGGGGTGAGTTGGAGGTCCTCGCCGTTCTTGGTGACCGTCATCGCGGAGCGGTCGATCACCAGCGAGCCGAACGTCGCCGAATCCGTGGACTCCCGCTCCCCGCGCCGCAGTACGGCCCGGATGCGGGCGTCGAGCACCCTTCCCTGCACCGGTTTGACGACGTAGTCGTCGGCGCCGGACTCCAGTCCGACGACCACGTCGATGTCATCGCTGCGCGCGGTCAGCAGGATGATCGGCAGCTGGTCGGTGCGGCGGATGCGCCGGCAGACCTCGAAGCCGTCGATGCCGGGCAGCATGACGTCGAGCACGACCAGGTCCGGTCGCTGCTCGCGCAGCAACTGGAGGCCGTCCTCACCGGTCGCAGCGGTGGCCACCCGATGGCCCTGCCGGGACAGGGAGAGCTCAAGGGCGGTCCGGATGGCGTCGTCGTCCTCGATCAGCAGCAGAAAAGACACGCCGTCATTCTGTCCCATGCGACTGTCCGAGATCGACCGTCCGGCGTCCCGCTTCCGATCCGTTGCCTGTGACACGGCTGTGACAGTCGGCGGACAACGTCATGAAGTCCGAGGGGCAAGCTTCTTGGCACACGGACCGAGAACACACTCCAACCGACGGGGGGCGCACGATGAACGCACTGCACGGCACCACCTCAAGCGCAGTCGTCACGCGTCTCCACGACGTCGTGCGGAGCACCGAGAAGTCCGGCACGGAAGGGGGTTCCCCCGCGTACGAGCGAAGCCGAGAGCTTGGCAGCGGGCGGGGGTGCGTCCGCGGTGTCGGGCGTCAGCGCAAGGCGCCGCACATGGTGGCCGTCGCTGACGGGGGAGCGGTGTACGGGGAGGTCACGGGGGAACGCGCCGGCTGTTCGGAAGCCGAGTTCACGGCTTACGTCCAGGAGCGTCGTGCCTCCCTGTACGCCACCGCCTACCACCTCACCGGTGACCGCTTCGAGGCCGAGGACCTGCTCCAGAGCGCACTGTTCTCCACCTATCGCGCCTGGGAGCGGATCAGCGACAAGGCCGCCGTCGGCGGGTACCTGCGTCGCACCATGACCAATCTGCACATCAGCGCCTGGCGCCGGCGCAAGCTCAACGAGTACCCGACCGAGGAGCTGCCGGAGACGGTCGGCGAGACGGACGCGATGCGCGGCACGGAGCTGCGCGCGGTGCTGTGGCAGGCCCTGGCCCGACTGCCCGAGACGCAGCGGACGATGCTGGTGCTGCGCTACTACGAGGGCCGGACCGATCCGGAGATCGCGGAGATCCTGGACATCAGCGTCGGCACCGTGAAGTCCAGCATCTGGCGCTCGCTGCGGCGACTGCGCGAGGACCAGGTGCTGAGCTTCGGACGGGACGAAGAGGAGTCCTTCGGCGAGCTGGTGGCCTGAAGGCAGGGGGAACACGGGGGACCGTACGGGGGTACGGGGGAAAGCGAAGCGGGTCGTACGAGTCGGGGGTCTCGTACGACCCGCTTCGTGTGCGTGCGCCGCGCCCGGGCGGGTCAGTTCGTCGCGGGGGTGCGGTGGCGGCCGGCCGCGGCGGCGGCCAGCCGGCCCAGCGCTTCCGGCTTGGCGCAGGGGTGGGCGCCCAGTGCGGACTGACGGGCCACGATGGCGCGCTCGGCGCGCATCAGGCGCCAGCCGCGGCGGAGGAGGAAGGGAACCGACTTGCGGCCTTCGCGGAGGTCGCGGAGGAGCCGGCGGCGGAAGGTCGTCGAGGGGCGACCGCGCAGGCAGAGCGCGTCGGCGAGGACGTCCAGCTCGCGGCAGCGGGCGACGATCTCGGCCGCGAAGATGCCCTCCGCCACGAAGAGCGGGGTCCGCGCGATGTCGAGGCGCTCGTGGCCCGCCCGGGAGCTGGTGGAGATGTCGTACACGGGGACGTCGGTCTGCCCGGTGCGGCACAGTTCGACGATCGCGGTGACGGCGGCGTCCGCGTCCCAGGACCGGGGGGAGTCCCAGTCGATGTCCGCGCTGCCGTCGACGAGCGGGAGCGACGGGTCGTCGGCCTCCTTGTAGAAATCGTCGAGGCGCAGGACCGGGAGGCCGGTGACGGCGGCGAGGGACGACTTGCCGGAGCCGGAGGGGCCCGCGAGCAGGACGACCCGGGTCGGGATCGGTTGGGAACTCACGGAACACCAGTGTGAGGCATTCCCCCGTCCAGGGGAGCACCGAGGAAGGCCGTTGGTATCGAGCATCACACCTCTACTACTGTCGGTGTCCGTTCGCTCACCCCCTGGGAGGATCTCCATGGCGCGTCACGCACTACCCCGGACCCCCCGCCGCAGCGCCCTGCTCAAGGCGGGCCTGAGCGTCACGGCTGCGGGGGCCGCGGTGCTCGGCGCGGGTGCGGGAGCGCAGGCCGCCGCACCGGTCCCGCTGCCCGTGGACTCGCTGACCAGGACGGACGCCGCTGCGGCCGGATCGGGGGCGCTGTCCGGCGTGACCCAGGGAGTGGGCCCGCTGACCCGCCTTCAGCTCGACCCGCTGGCCAACACCGGCGTCGACCCGCTCGACAACGGTCTCGGCACCCAGGTCGCCGACTTCAAGCCGGTCGGGACCAACCTGCTCACCGACCACCTCACCAAGGGCGGTGCGGTGGCCGACCTGCCGGTGGTCGGCGGCCTGTCACAGGGCCTCCTCCCGGGCTGAGGGCCGCGCTGCAGAGCGGTTCCGGGGCGCGCGAAGGCGGCCCCCGGGTCGATGCACCCGGGGGCCGCCGTCACGCGGTGGGGCCGGGCCGGCGCCGGCGGAAGCCCCGCCCGTCCCGCGGGCGGGCGGAGCCGCTTGCGCCGTGCGGCCTAGTACGAGGAGCCGGAGGCGCCCAGGCTGCCCGTGGGGTGCCAGACCGTCTTCGTCTCCAGGAAGGCGGTCATGCGGTCCGTGCCCGGGGACTCGGTGAAGTCCTCGGTGCGCGGGCGCAGGACGCGCTTCAGGTTGTCCGCCGCCGCGATCTCCAGGTCGCGCGCCAGCTCGGCGTCCGCGCCCGTCAGGTCGATCGCGTTGACGTCCTGGTGGGCCGCGAGGTGCGGGCCCATCTCGGAGGCCTTGCCGGAGAGGACGTTGACCACGCCGCCCGGCAGGTCGGAGGTGGCGAGCACCTCTCCCAGGGAGAGGGCGGGGAGCGGGCACTTCTCCGACGCCACGACCACGACGGTGTTGCCCGTCGCGATCGCCGGGGCGATCACCGAGACCAGACCCAGGAAGGACGATTCCTGGGGGGCGATCACGGTGACGACGCCGGTCGGCTCCGGGGCCGACAGGTTGAAGTAGGGGCCCGCGACCGGGTTCGCGCCGCCGACGACCTGGGCGATCTTGTCGGTCCAGCCCGCGTACCAGACCCAGCGGTCGACGGCCGCGTCGACGACCGCGGCGGCCTTCGACTTCGACAGGCCCTCCGCGTCCGCGACCTCGCGCACGAACTGCTCCCGGCGCCCCTCCAGCATCTCGGCGACGCGGTAGAGGACCTGGCCGCGGTTGTAGGCGGTCGCGCCCGCCCAGCCGCCGAAGGCCTTGCGGGCCGCGACGACCGCGTCGCGCGCGTCCTTGCGGGAGGAGAGGGGGACGTTCGCCAGCCACTTGCCCTTCGAGTCCGTCACCTCGTACACCCGGCCGCTCTCGGAGCGGGGGAACTTGCCCCCGACGTACAGCTTGTAGGTCTTGAAGACGCTCAGACGCCCGGCGGCGGAGCCGCTTTTTTCGACACTGCGATCAGACATCGAGGTAGGCCTCCAGACCGTGACGGCCGCCTTCGCGGCCGAAGCCCGACTCCTTGTAGCCGCCGAACGGCGAGGTCGGGTCGAACTTGTTGAACGTGTTGGCCCACACGACGCCGGCCCGGAGCTTGTTGGCGACCGCGAGGATGCGGGAGCCCTTCTCCGTCCAGATGCCGGCGGACAGGCCGTACTGGCTGTTGTTGGCCTTCGCGACGGCCTCGTCGGGGGTGCGGAAGGACAGCACCGACAGGACCGGGCCGAAGATCTCGTCGCGGGCGACGGTGTGGGCCTGCGTGACGCCCGTGAAGAGCGTCGGGGCGAACCAGTAGCCGGCCGACGGGATGTCGCACGCGGCGGTCCAGCGCTCCGCGCCCTCCGCCTCGCCCCGCTCCACCAGTGCGGTGATGCGGGCCAACTGCTCGGCCGAGTTGATCGCGCCGATGTCGGTGTTCTTGTCGAGCGGGTCGCCGAGGCGGAGCGTCGACAGACGGCGCTTCAGGCTGTCCAGCAGTTCGTCCTGGATCGACTCCTGGACGAGGAGGCGGGAGCCCGCGCAGCAGACCTGGCCCTGGTTGAAGAAGATGCCGTTGACGATGCCCTCGACGGCCTGGTCGATCGGGGCGTCGTCGAAGACGATGTTGGCGCCCTTGCCGCCCAGTTCCAGGGTCAGCTTCTTGTCCGTGCCGGCGACCGCGCGTGCGATGGCCTTGCCGACGGCGGTCGAGCCGGTGAAGGCGACCTTGTTCACGTCCGGGTGCTCGACCAGCGCGGCGCCCGTCTCCCCGTACCCGGGGAGGATGTTGACGACGCCCTTCGGGAGCCCGGCCTGGCGGCAGATGTCCGCGAAGAACAGGGCGGAGAGCGGGGTGGTCTCGGCCGGCTTCAGGACGACCGTGTTGCCGGTCGCGAGCGCCGGGGCGATCTTCCACGCCAGCATCAGGAGCGGGAAGTTCCAGGGAATGACCTGGCCGGCCACGCCGAGCGGCTTCGGGTGCGCACCGAAACCGGCGTGGTCGAGCTTGTCGGCCCAGCCCGCGTAGTAGAAGAAGTGGGCCGCGACCAGGGGGAGGTCCGCGTCGCGGGTCTCCTTGATCGGCTTGCCGTTGTCCAGGGTCTCCAGGACGGCCAGCTCGCGGCTGCGCTCCTGGATGATCCGGGCGATCCGGAAGAGGTACTTGGCACGCTCGGCGCCGGGCAGCGCCGACCACTTCTCGAACGCCTTCCGGGCCGCCTTCACCGCCCGGTCCACGTCCTCCGCGCCCGCCTGGGCGATCTCGGAGAGGACCTCCTCGGTGGCGGGGGAGACGGTCTTGAAGACCTTGCCGTCGGCGGCGTCGACGAACTCGCCGTCGATGAACAGGCCGTAGTTCGGCGCGATGTCGACGACCGAGCGCGATTCCGGTGCCGGTGCGTACTCGAATGCAGATGCCATGTTGATCAGTCCACCGTCACGTAATCGGGGCCGGAGTAGCGGCCGGTCGCCAGCTTCTGGCGCTGCATCAGCAGGTCGTTGAGCAGGCTGGAGGCGCCGAAGCGGAACCAGTGGTTATCCAGCCAGTCCTCGCCCACGGTCTCGTTGACGAGGACCAGGAACTTGATCGCTTCCTTGGTGTTGCGGATGCCGCCGGCCGGCTTCACGCCGATCTGCACGCCGGTCTGCGCACGGAAGTCCCGCACGGCCTCCAGCATGAGCAGGGTGTTCGCCGGGGTGGCGTTGACCGCGACCTTGCCGGTCGAGGTCTTGATGAAGTCCGCGCCGGCCATCATGCCGAGCCAGGAGGCGCGGCGGATGTTGTCGTACGTGGAGAGCTCGCCGGTCTCGAAGATCACCTTGAGGCGGGCGCGGTCGCCGCACTCCGCCTTGATCGCGGCGATCTGTTCGAAGACCTCCAGGTAGCGGCCGGCGAGGAAGGCGCCACGGTCGATGACCATGTCGATCTCGTCGGCGCCGGCGGCGATCGCGTCGGCGGTGTCGGCCAGCTTCACCGGGAGCGCGGCGCGCCCGGCCGGGAAGGCGGTGGCGACCGAGGCCACCTTGACGCCGGAACCCGCCAGGGCGGCCTTGGCGGTGGCCACCATGTCGGGGTAGACGCAGACGGCGGCGGTCGTCGGGGTCGTGCGGTCGGTCGGATCGGGGTTGACGGCCTTGGCGGCGAGCGCCCGGACCTTGCCCGGGGTGTCCGCGCCTTCGAGCGTCGTCAGGTCGATCATGGAAATGGCCAGGTCGATGGCATAGGCCTTGGCCGTGGTCTTGATCGAGCGGGTGCCGAGGGACGCGGCGCGCGCCTCCAGGCCGACGGCGTCGACGCCGGGCAGCCCGTGGAGGAAGCGGCGCAGCGCGCCGTCGGACGCGGTCACGTCGGCGAAAGCGTGTGCTGCGGAAGCAGTGGTGGGCATGGTCACCAGTCGAGCATATCTACGCGCGTAGCGACCTGTACAGGGGAGAGGGTCCGTAGAGCCCGGGGTCACAGCGGGCCGATCGTCGCGGTGGTTGCTGTCACAGAGTGGTGACACGGAACGGACCGCTCCCGAATACAAGATCAATAAGTTTTCTTTCAGCAGCCAGCCGGACCTCACCGACACAGAGACGGACCGAGAAAAAGCGGCATGCGACTCTCCCGCCCACCTGCCTGATCTCCACAGGAGTCGTTATGCGTACCGCCCTTCGCACCGCCATCGCCACCGCCCTCGTCGCGGGCGTCGCGATCACCGCTCCCGCCCTCGCGGCGGGCGCCGCCCTCGCCGCCGACGGCCCGGTGGCCGCTCCCTCGGCCCAGGCGAAGCCGGCCGCCGCCGGGGCCGATGCGTCGAAGGGCACCCTCGTCCGCACCGAAACGCTCCTCAACGGAACCGTCGCCAAGATCTACAAGGCTGACAACGGGCACTTCCGCGCCGAGCTCTTCTTCCAGGACAACCCGGTCGGCGTCCTCGACGCCGCAGCCGGCCCGGTCGCCGGCAACGACAACGGCCAGTTCTTCGTCCTCTTCCAGGACGGCCGCACCCTCAACTGGGACCGCAACTACGTCCCCGGCGCCCGGCCCGGCACGTACGAGCTCGCCGACGGCACCGTCCTGGAGCTCGCCGAGAAGGAGGGCCGCTACGCCCTCCAGATGATCGTGGACGGCAAGGGCCGCGGCTTCACCCACCTGAACGGCTTCCGCCAGGTCTTCCAGTTCGGCCAGGCCGTCGTCGTCCTGGAGCAGGACGGAGGCTTCGCCGCCTACATCCCGGGCTCGGCGAAGCAGGCCGCCCCCAAGCCCGTCGAGAACCCGGCCCCCGCACCGGCCCCCGCGCCCACCCCCGGCCCGGTCGTCACCCTCGGCGAGTGCACCGTCCAGCAGGTCATTCCCTCGGTCTTCGCACAGCTGACCGTGACGCTCACCAACGACCTGGAGAAGGGCCCGAAGGCCGTCCTCAACGACGAGGCCGGCAAGCCGATCCTCGTCCTCGACCGCGACCACGCGGCCGATCTGGGCCAGGGCCTCACCATCAAGGGCGCGAACACCACCACCCCGAAGCTCGGCCAGCGCACCCAGGGCGGCGACACGCCGTACGCCTGGACCGCGTTCCCGAAGCTCCCCAAGGGCTGCGAGAAGGACACCGCCACGCCCACCCCGGCGCCGTCCACCACCACCCCGGCTCCCGCGGGCAACACCGGCACCACCACCACCAACGGGCAGACCTCCGTCATCCCGCAGGGCGGCGTCGCGGCCGGCGCCGAGTTCGGTGCCGAGGACGACTCCACCGCGCTGATCGCGGCCGGCGCCGGCGCTGCCTCGCTCGCCGCCGCGGGCCTCGGCTTCGTCGTCCTGCGCCGCCGGGCCGGCGTCCACGCCTGACCCCGACCCGGCCGGGGCGGAACCCCGCGTCCCGGCCCGGCCGCAACCGGCCCCCCCGCACCACCCGTCTCCTCGCCCTTGACCCGAGCAGGAGCACCACCCCACCAGGCCGGCCGTCGCACCCCTGCGGCGGCCGGCCGCCGCCCGTCCCGTCCCCCCCCGCGCCCGACCCGGAAACCCCAACCCCCCCCCCCCCCCGGCCGCCAACAGCCGCCCGGTCGCCCGGGCGGGGCCCCGCAACCACGCCCACAACAAC
>NZ_JBHYMK010000106.1:0-1540 GCF_042743065.1 Streptomyces sp. NPDC058872 | reverse complement strand
CCGCGCCCCCCGCCCGGCGGCCCCGCCGGCGGCCCCCCCGGGGGGGGGCCCCCCCGCCGCCCGTCCCGTCCCGCCCGGAGCCCTCCCGTGAACCGCATCCGCCCCCGCACCGCGTCCGTCCTCCTCCTGACCGCGCTCGTGGCGCTCACCGGCTGCTCGGCGTCCGGCCCCTCGCCCTCCACCCCGCCCGCCCACATCACCGGGGCCACCGCCCCCGCCACCGCTCCCGCGAAGGGCGCCGCCCCGGTGCAAGCGCTGCCCCGCTCCCTGCCCGTCCGCGTCCAGGTCCCCGCCGCCGGGGTCGACGCCCGTCCGATCCTGGACCTGGGCTTGAACGCCGACGGCACCGTCGAGGTGCCCCCGGTCGCCGACGCCGACCGCATCGGTTGGTACGAGAAGGGCGTCACGCCCGGGGAGACCGGCCCCGCCGTCCTCATCGGCCACTTCGACACCGTCCGCGGCCCCGCCGTCCTCAAGGACGTCGCCAAGGTCCGGATCGGCGACGAGATCGCCGTCGCCCGCGCCGACGGCAGGACAGCGGTCTTCCGGGTCCGCGAGCTGGAGCAGGTCGACAAGGGCGCCTTCCCGACGACCAAGGTGTACGGGAACACCACGCGCCCCGAACTCCGGCTGATCACCTGCGGCGGGGAGCTGGTCGACGGCCACCGCCCCGACAACATCATCCTGTACGCGGAGCTCACGGCCGTGCGGGCCGCTTGAGCTCCGGTCCGCCGGCTGAGGCACAATCGGCGGCATGACGACCCCCGAGCCGACCCCCGAGCCCAGCCACGAGCCGAGCCGCGAGTCGACCCCCGACCAGCCGTCCGCAGCACCGGCCTACGCCGACAAGGTCTTCCGGTCGCCCCTCGGGATCGCGAGCGGCGTCTTCCTGGTGCTGCTCGCGGTCCTGTTCACGGGGGATGCGGTGATCCGCGGCGAGGGGCGCACCCCCTGGCTCGCACTCGCCGGGCTCGTCCTCGTGGTCCCGCTGATCGTCGCCTTCACCATCCGGCCCGCGGTGTACGCCAACGACCAGCGGCTCCGGATCCGCAACCCCTTCCGGTCGATCCTCCTGCCCTGGGCCGCCGTCGCCGACGTCCGCGCCGGCTACTCCAGCGAGGTGTTCACCCAGGAGGGCGCCAAGTACCAGCTGTGGGCGATCCCCGTCTCGCTGCGCCAGCGCAAGCGGGCGGCCCGCCGCGCCGCCCGTGCCTCCCAGGACGATCCGCACCGCCGCACCTCCGTCACCGCCGACGTGCGGGACAGCGACGCCCGGACCGCGCCCACCGACCGGGCCGTCGCCGAGCTGCGCGAGCTCGCCGAGCTGCGCGCCGGGAGCGAGGGCGCACAGGGCGAGCCGCAGGTGCGCTGGGCGTACGAGATCATCGCCCCGGCGGTGGCCGGGCTGGTGCTGCTCGTGGTGCTCTTCGCCACGGGGTGAGCCGCGGGCGCTCCCCCACGGCGGCGGTCCGACCCCGGGGCGGATCCACCCGGACGGAAGCGCGCACGGAACGCCGGAGGGCCGGTACGGGAACGATCC
>NZ_JBHYMK010000105.1:0-12825 GCF_042743065.1 Streptomyces sp. NPDC058872 | reverse complement strand
GGGGCGGTCACCGCGCTCCCGGGCCTCCTTCCTGCTCGGTGAGGTCGGGTGCGTCCACGCTCATGACGGTGGACACCGTGCGAGGGCCGGGGGCCAGGTGCAGGCGCTGGAGACCCGGTTGGTCCGCCACCGCCTGCAGGCCGGCGGCGCACGGGCACGGGTCGTCCTCGATGCCCTCGAAGCCGGCGAAGCGGTAGGCGATCTCCATCATCCGGTTGCGTTCGGTGGCCCGGAAGTCCGCCACCAGGTGGACGCCGGACCGGGCGGCGGCGTCGGCCAGCCAGTTCAGCAGGGTCGCGCCGGCGCCGTAGGCGACGACACGGCAGGAGGTGGCGAGCAGTTTGAGGTGCCACAGTCCCGGGTGCCGCTCCAGCAGCAGCACGCCGACCGCGCCGTGCGGCCCGAACCGGTCGGTGAGGGTGACCACCAGGACCTCGTGCCGGGGGTCGCTGATCAGGCCGCGCAGCACCGCGTCCGGGTAGTGCACCCCGGTCGCGTTCATCTGGCTGGTGCGCAGGGTGAGTTCCTCGACCCGGGACAGCTCTTCGCCGGTGGCCCGGCCGATGCGCATCCGCAGGTCCAGGGAGCGCAGGAACTCCTCGTCGGGTCCGGGGGCGGCCGCCCGCTCGGCCTCGCGACGGAAGCCCGCCTGGTACATCTGGCGCCGCCGCCGGGAGTCGACGGTGCTGGTCGCGGGGGTGAACTCGGCCAGGTCGGGCAGGGCGAGGACCTGTTCGGCCGGGTAGCACCGCACGTCGGGCAGGTGGAAGGCGACCTCGGCGCGTTCGGCGGGCCGGTCGTCGACGAACGCGATGGTGGTGTGCGCGAAGTTCAGCCGGTCGGCGATCCGGCGCACCGAATCGGACTTGGCGCCCCAGCCGATCTCCGGCAGGACGAAGTACTCGGCCAGGCCTAAGGCCTCCAGCCGGGCCCAGGCGTGCTCGTGGTCGTTGCGGCTGGCAACGGACTGGAGGATGCCGCGGGAGTCGAGTTCGATCACCACCTTGCGCACCTCCTCCGGCAGGTGCACCTCGCCGTCCTCCAGCAGGGTTCCCTGCCAGAGGGTGTCGTCCAGGTCCCAGACCAGGCACTTGACCGTCGCTGCCATGTCGGCCTTCCTCGGCTCGTCGTCCGCGGGCCCGGTCACGGGGTCACCGCGGCGGAGAGGGCGTGTTGGGCCAGCATCAGCCGGCACATCTCGTTGCTGCCCTCGATGATCTCCATCAGCTTGGCGTCCCGGTACGCCCGGGCCACCGCGTGCCCGTCCCGGGACCCGGCCGAGGCCAGTACCTGGACGGCCGTCGCCGCGCCCCGGGCGGCCTGGGTCGCGCTGACGTGCTTGGCGAGTACGGTCGCCACCACCTGGTCGGGCGACCCCTCGTCCCAGCAGCGGCTGGCGTGCTCGCAGGCCAGGGCGGCCGTCTGCGCGGCCGTGTAGAGGTCGGCGAGGTGCCCGGCGACGAGCTGGTGCTCGGCGAGCGGTTTCCCGAACTGCTCGCGTCCGGCGGCGTGCGCGGTGGCCGCGGCCAGACAGGCGCGCAGGATGCCCACGCAGCCCCAGGCGACGGACATCCGCCCGTAGGCCAGTGCGGTCGTCACCAGCAGGGCGGGCGGCAGGCCGTGTCCGCCCAGGACGCTGTCGGCCGGCAGCCGCACCCCGTCGAGGTGGACGTCGGCGTGTCCGGCCGCGCGGCAGCCGAGCGGGTCGGCGATCCGCTCGATCCGGACGCCGGGTGCGTCGGCGGGCACCATGACGGCCGCCGCGCCGTCCTCGTAGCGGCCGACGAGGACCAGCAGGTCGGCGTAGTGGGCGGCGGTCACCCACTTCTTGTGGCCGTCCAGGACGACCGAGTCGCCGTCGCGGCGCACGGTCGTCCGCATCGCCGCGAGGTCGCTGCCGGCGGCGGGCTCGCTGAAGCCGACCGCCGCCAGTCCGCCCCCGGTGAGCCGGGGGAGGTGGGCGGCGGCCTGCTCGGCGGTACCCAGGCGCTGGATGGTCCACGCGGCCATGCCCTGGGAGGTCATCACACTGCGCAGGGAGCTGCACAGCGCGCCCACGTGGGCGGTGTAGGCGCCGCTGCGCAGGCTGCTCAGCCCCCAGCCGCCGTACTGCTCGGGGACTTCGGCGCACAGCCGGCCCTCGGCGCCCAGTTCGCGGAGCAGGTCGAGGGGGATCAGGCCGGTGCGGTCCCACTCCCCCGCCCGGTCGCCGACCCGCAGGGTGACGGAGGTGCGGGCGCCGTTCAGGTCCTCACCCATGCAGGCCTCCGGTGGCGGGCACGCGCAGCCGGTCCACCAGTTCCGCCATCCGCCGTACGGTGCGGAAGTTGTCGAGCCGCAGGTCCGCGCCGCGGACGGCTATCGCGTACGTCTTCTCCAGGTGCACGACCACCTGCATGGCGAACAGGGAGGACAGGCCGCCGGCTCCGAACAGGTCGGTGTCGGCGTCCCAGGGGGTTCCGGTGTGTCCTTCGAGGAAGCCCAGGAGCTCCTTCTCCAGGTCGTTGGTGTTGGGGGTGTCCGGGGTGTTGTCCGTGGTCATGGCTGTCTCCTCGGTGCGGTGGGGGTCAGGTGTAGTCGTAGAAGCCGCGTCCGGACTTGCGGCCGAGCCGGCCTTCGCGGACGAGCCGGAGCAGCAGCTCGCTGGGGCGGCAGCCGTCGTCACCGGTCCGTTCGTGCAGCACCCTGAGGGAGTCGACGAGGTTGTCGATGCCGATCAGGTCCGCGGTGCGCAGCGGTCCGGTGGGGTGGCCCAGGCAGCCCTGCATCAGGGCGTCGACGTCCTCGGCGGTCGCCGTGCCCTCCTGTACGACGCGGGCCGCGTCGTTGATCATCGGGTGCAGGATCCGGCTGGTCACGAAGCCCGGCGCGTCCCGGACCACCACGGCCCGCCGCCGCAGCGCCCCGAGCAGTGACCGTACGGCGGCCATCGCGGGATCGCCGGTGCGGGTGCCGCGGACCACTTCGGCGGTCCCGATCAGGTAGGGCGGGTTCATGAAGTGGGTGCCGACCAGTTCCTCCGGCCGCTCCACGGCCCCGGCGAGTTCGTCGACGGGGATCGAGGAGGTGTTGGTGACCAGCAGAGTGCCGGGCCTGACCAGGGCGGAGACCTCGGACAGTACGGCGGCCTTGGTGGCCGCGTTCTCGGTGACGGCCTCGATGACGGCGGTGGCCCCAGCCGCGGCCTTCGGCGAGGTGTCGGTGACCAGGGTGCCGAGGGGGGTGCCGGCCGGCAGCGCGCCCATCAGCTCGGCCAACCGGAGTTCGGAGTCGATCCGGTCCCCGGCCCGGTCGAGCCGGTCCCGGTCCACGTCGACCAGGTGGACCGGCAGGCCGTGCCCGAGGGCGAGCACGGTGATGCCGACGCCCATCACTCCGGCCCCCAGCACGGTGAGGGCGTGCGGTATCGGCGGCTCTTCGTACGGGTCCGTGGTCACGGGCTCTCCTTCTTCCTGCTTCTCTTCGCTTGCGGGGGTCGTCGCCTTCACAGGTGACCGGGCGTGCGGAGGGCGGTGCCGAGCCAGTCGGCGACGGCGTCGCCGGTGGTCGCGACGTGTTGCTCCATGATCGAGAAGTGGTCTCCGGGTACGTCGACGACGGTGTCGGCGGTGGCCCAGGACGAGCGCCAGTCGCCGGCCTCGGCGGACGGGCGGCCGAGCGGCACGGAGGCGCGCACCAGCAGCACCGGGGCGCGGACCGCCGGGGGCTTCCAGTCGTCGAGCAGCCGGAAGTAGCCGCCCATCGCGGTGAGCCGGGTGCCGTCCATCGGGGCCGCCCGGTCCTCGCGGGCGAACATCCCGCCCAGCAGGACGTCGTTGAACTGGGTGATGCCCTGGTTGTCGGACAGGTAGGTGTCCAGCAGGACGACGGCGGCCGGGCCCGCACCGCGGCGCTCCAGTTCGGCGGCGACCCCGTGGGCGAGGGTGCCGCCCGAGGAGGAGCCGGCCAGGACCAGCGTCCGTCCGGGCAGTTCGCGCAGGAGCGTCGCCGCCTGGAACTCCACGAGGGCGGACATGTCGGCGGGCAGCTCCTCCTCGGGGGTGAACCCGGGGGCGTCCAGGGCGGTGACGGCGTACCGGTCCCGGAAGCGGGCGGCGAAGCGGGCGTACTGGTGTGCGCCGCCGAGGGCGACGATGGAGCCGAAACAGACGATCACGGGGGCGTTGGCGCGCTCGTTGAGCCGCAGGAGCCGCGGGCCCGTGCCGGCTGCGGCGAGGTCGTCGCCGCTGTGGAACGCGGGGCGCAGCGCGGAGGCGTTCTTGAGCAGTGCGATGCCCTCGTCGATCCGGCCGAGCGCGCAGGCTTGCCGGAACAACACGCTTGCGGGGTCGGTGTCTTCGGTGTGACCCGTGTCTTCGGTGTGATCGGTGTCAGGGGCTGCGGGTCCGGGGCTGGGGGTGCCCTCGGTGGCGGCGGTGGCGAGGCGGGCGGCGAGCTCGGCGGGGGTGCCGCTGTCGAAGACCGCCGAGGGGCGCAACCGCAGGCCGGTGGCGGCGGCCAGCCGGTTGCGGAGTTCGACCGCGGTCAGCGAGTCGAATCCGACCGAGAGGAACGGCACCGTCGCGGACAGTGCCCCGGCATCGGTGTGGCCGAGGACTTCGGCGGCCTGGGCCAGGACGAGTTCGCTCAGGATCAGCTCCCGCTCCTGCGCGTCGGCGGCGGTGTCGAGCCGGTGCCGCAGGGCCGCGGCGGCCGTTCCCGGCATTCCCTTCGCTCCGGCCGCCGCACCCGGACGGCGCCGGACCAGCGGACGGAGCATCGGGTGCACCGGGCCGTCGCCGCGCACGGTCAGGTCGAGGTGGGCCAGGACGACGGGGCTGCCGTCTCCCGGGGCGGAGGCGTCCGCGGCGCACACGGCGTCCAGCAGGGCCATGGCCTCCTCGTCGGAGAGGCCGCGGACGCCGCGCCGGTCGATGCGGCGCCGTTCGGCACCGTCAAGTTCCGCCGTCATCCCGCTCTGCCGCTCCCAGGGCCCCCAGGCCAGGGACAGGCCGGACAGCCCGAGCCGTCGGCGTTCCGCGGCGAGGGCGTCGAGCGCGGCGTTCGCGGCCGAGTAGGACGCCTGGCCCGGGCTGCCCAGCACGCCCGCGGCGGAGGAGAACACGACGAACGCCGAGAGGTCCGCGCCGCGCGTCAGCCGGTCGAGGTGCCGGGCCGCGTCGAGCTTGGGGCTCAGTACGGCGGCCATCCGCTCCCCCGTCAGCCCCTCCAGCAGGCCGTCGTCGAGCACTCCGGCGGTGTGGACGACGGCGCAGAGGGGATGACGTGCGGGGATGTCCGCCAGGGCGGCGGCCAGTTCCTCGCGGTCGGACACGTCGCACCGGGTGGCGGTCAGTTCCGCGCCGGCCGCGGCCAGTTCCGCCGTCAGCTCCGGTAGGCCGGGGGCGTCGGCGCCGCGGCGGCTCAGCACCCGGAGATGGCGCACCCCGTGCGCGGCGACCAGGTGGCGCGCCAGGACGGCCGCGAGGGCGCCACCGCCGCTCAGCAGCACCGTCCCCTCGGACGAGCCGAACGCCCGGGACGCGGACGGGACTTCGGGGGCCGAGGCCACGGAGGCGGTGGTCGCCGGGGCGGACGGCCGTATCAGCCGGGGCGCGTACAGGACACCACCGCGCAGGGCCGCCTGTGGTTCGCCCGCGGCGAGGAGGCCGGCCAGCGCGTCGGCGAGACCGGCCGCATCCGGCCCTTCGGTGTCCAGCAGCACGAACCGGTCGGGGTGTTCGAGCTGGGCGGCCCTGAGCAGACCCCAGACGGCCGCCGCGCCGAGGTCCGCGGACTGCGGCTGCGTGCCGAGCGGACCGGTCGCACCCCGGGTGAGCACCACCAGGGGCGTACGGGCGGTGGTGTCGTCGACCAGGTGGGCCTGGAGGCGGTCGAGGACCTGGGACGCGACCGCGTGGACCGGCGTGGGGTCCGTGCCCGGGGCGTCCGCGTCGGGGCTGTCCGGGGTCCCGGTGCCGACGGACGGGGGACAGATCAGCAGCAGCGCGTCGGGGGTCGCGGGCGGGGGCTCGACGGGGAAGCCGTCCGGCAGCAGCCGCTCGTCCCGCGGGCCGAGGAGGCCCCAGCGGGTGACCGGGCGCGGACCGCTCGCGGCGGTGACCGGCGTCCAGCCGACGTGGAAGACGGAACCCGAGGACGCGCGCAGCGCGGCGGCGGACGCCGTGCGCAGGGTGAGCGAGCCGACCGTCGCCACGGTGCGCCCGGAGGGGTCGGTGATCCGCGCGGTGACGGCGTCGGGGCCGTCGGAGCGCAGGTGGACGCGCAGGACCGGCGCGTCGGAGGTGTCGATCGCGACGCGCTGCCAGGAGAAGGGCAGCGGGACGCCGTCGGCGTTCTCCGCGGTCGCGGCGCCTTCGCGCAGGCCGGTCGTCTGGAGGGCCGCGTCCAGGAGGGCCGGGTGCACGCCGAAGCCGTCGGGTCCGGTGCCGGGGAGCTCGTCGGGCAGGGCCACTTCGGCGTGGATGCCGTCCGCGGCGCGCCAGGCGGCGCGCAGGCCACGGAACGCCGGGCCGTAGGCGACGCCCCGGACTTCGAGCAGCTCGTACAGTGCCTCCACGTCCAGGGGGACCGCGCCGGGCGGGGGCCACGCGCCCGCCGTGTCGGCTCGGTCGGCTTGGTCGCCCGAGGGGTCCCGGGGACCGAGGGTGCCGGTCGCGTGCCGGGTCCAGGGCTGGTCGGCGGCGCCGGGGGCGGTCTCGGGCCGGGAGTGGAACTCCACCGGGCGCCGGCCGGTGCCGTCGTCGGCACCGACCCGTACGCGCAGCTGGACGGCGTGGTCGTCGGCGGCGTCGCCGGGCAGCACCAGCGGTGCGGCCAGGGTCAGTTCCTCCACGAGGGCGCAGCCGAGGCTGCGGCCCGCGTGCGCGGCCAGTTCCACGAGGGCCGCGCCGGGCACGATCACGGCTCCGGCCACGGCGTGGTCGGCGAGCCAGGGGTGGGCGGCCGGGGAGAGCCGGCCGGTGAAGAGGGTGCCCGCTTCGTCGGGCAGTTCGACGGCGGCGCCGAGCAGCGGGTGGTCCGCCGCGGCCTGTCCGATGGCCGCCGGGTCGCGGTCGGCGGGCAGGGAGTCGAGCCAGTAGCGGCGGCGCTGGAAGGCGTAGGTGGGCAGGTCGACCCGTCGGGCGCCGGTGCCCTCGAACAGGGTCTGCCAGTCGACCCGCAGGCCCCGGACGTGGGCCTCGGCGAGGGCGAGCTGCAGCCGGCGGGCCCCTCCGGCCCCGCGCCGCAGGGTATCGAGCACCACCGTCTCGGGGGCGCCGGCGTCGGCGGCCGTGTCCTCGATCCCGTACATCAGGGCGGGCTGGGGGCTGGACTCGATGAAGACGCGGTGTCCGGCCGCGAGAAGCGCGCGGGTCGCCCGCTCGAACTCGACGGTCTGTCGGAGGTTGCGGTACCAGTACTCGGCGTCCAGGGCCTTCGTGTCCAGCAGGCCGCCGGTCACGCTGGAGTAGTACGGCACCGCGCCGGAGCGGGGGGTGACGTCCTCCAGTTCGGCGAGCAGCCTCTCGCGGATCTCCTCCACATGAAAGGAGTGCGAGGCGTAGTCGACCTCGATCAGACGCGCCCACACCCCCTCCTCCAGGAACTCCGCCACCAGTTCCGCGACCGCGTCCGCGTCACCCGAAACCACCGCCGACGACGGTCCGTTGACCGCGGCCACCGACACCCGGCCGTCCCACCTGGCAAGCCGCTCCCGCACCACATCCACCGGCAGCGGCACCGACGCCATCCCACCCCGACCCGCCAACACCCCCACCGCACGCGAACGCAGCGCCACCACCCGAGCCCCATCCTCCAGACTGAGCCCACCCGCCACACACGCAGCCGCAATCTCACCCTGCGAATGCCCCACCACCGCATCGGCCGTCACCCCGAACGACCGCCACACCTCCGCCAACGACACCATCACAGCCCACAACACCGGCTGCACCACATCCACCCGCCCCAACAACTCCCCCGACCCCAACGCCTCCACCAACGACCAATCCACAAACGGCGACAAAGCCCGCTCACACTCCGCCATCCGCCCCGCGAACACCACCGACCCACCCAACAACTCCGCAGCCATCCCCACCCACTGCGACCCCTGCCCCGGAAACACCAACACCGCGCGCCCCGGTACCGGTCCGCTGCCGGTCGTCACGTCGGCCGACGCCGCACCCCGCGACAGCGCGGCGATCCCGGCCAGCAACTCGCCCCGGTCCGCCCCCACCACCACGGCACGCTCCGCGAAGCGCGAACGCCCGGCCGCCAGCGAGTGGCCGATGTCCGCCGCGCTCAGCCCCGGCTCCGCCACCACCCGCTCGTGCAGGGCCGCCGCCTGGCCGCGCAGCGCCTCGGGCGTACGCGCCGAGAGGACCCAGGGGACGGCGGCGGGTGCCGGTACCGGCCCGCCGGGCTCGTCAACCGGCGTGCCGGTGGCGTCTGTCGAGTCGGCCGGGGCAGGGGGGGCCTCTTCGAGTATGAGGTGGGCATTGGTCCCGCTGGCGCCGAAGGAGGACACGCCCGCCCGGCGCGGGCGTCCCGTCTCGGGCCAAGGGGTGGCCTCGGTGAGCAGCGCGACGGCGCCCTCGGTCCAGTCGACGCGGGGCGAGGGGCGGTCCACGTGCAGGGTGCGCGGCATCGTGCCGTGCCGCATGGCGAGCACCGACTTGATCACCCCGCCGACGCCCGCGGCGGCCTGGGTGTGGGACAGGTTGGACTTCAGCGACCCCAGCCACAGCGGCCGACCGGCGAGCCGGCCCTGCCCGTAGGTGGCCAGCAGGGCCTGCACTTCGATGGGGTCGCCGAGGGTGGTGCCGGTACCGTGCGCCTCCACCATGTCCACCTCGTCCGGGGCAAGTCCGGCACGGGCGAGCGCCCCGCTGATGACGCGCTGCTGCGCGGGGCCGTTCGGCGCGGTCAGCCCGTTGCTCGCACCGTCCTGGTTGACGGCCGAGCCGCGGATGACTGCCAGTACGGGGTGCCCGGCGCGCCGGGCGTCCGAGAGCCGTTCCAACAGGAGCAGGCCCAGGCCCTCGCCGAAGCCGGCACCGTCCGCCGTGGCCGAGAAGGACTTGCTGCGCCCGTCGGGTGCCAGGCCGCGCTGGCGGCTGAATCCGACGTACAGGCCGGGGGTGGACATCACGGTCACGCCGCCGGCCAGGGCGAGGGTGGTGTCGCCGGAGCGCAGCCCCTGGCAGGCGAGGTGGACGGCGACCAGGGAGGACGAGCAGGCGGTGTCGAGGGTGACCGCCGGGCCTTCCAGGCCGAGGGCGTAGGCGATCCGGCCGGAGGCCACGCTGGGGATGGTGCCGGTGCCGAGGAAGCCTTCGAGTTCGTCGGGCACCCGGCCGAGCCGGGACGCGTAGTCGCTGTTGATGACTCCGGTGTAGACGCCGGTGCGGCTGCCGCGCAGGGTCAGCGGGTCGATGCCGGCGCGTTCCACGGCTTCCCAGGAGGCTTCGAGGAGCAGCCGCTGCTGCGGGTCCATGGCCAGGGCCTCGCGCGGGGAGATGCCGAAGAAGCCGGGGTCGAAGGCGGTCGCGTCGTGGAGGAAGCCGCCTTCGCGGACGTAGAAGGTGCCGGGGGCGTCGGGGTCGGCGTCGAAGCCTCCCTCGACGTCCCAGCCGCGGTCGGCGGGGAACGGCGAGACCGCGTCGCGTTCCTTGAGCAGCAGCTCCCACAGGTCTTCCGGGGTGCGTACGCCGCCGGGGTAGCGGCAGCTCATGGCCACGATGGCGATGGGCTCGGCGGAGTCGTCGCGGAGCCGCCGGTTCTCCTGCCGCAGGCGCTGGTTGTCCAGCAGTGAGGCGCGCAGGGCGGCGACCACCTGGTCCGTGTCGGTGGGCATGGTGTTCGGCTTCTCCTTCTGCGGCTGTCGGTCAGTCACGTGTGCCGCCCAGGGCCATCCGGACGAGGTCGTCGACGGCCATGCCCTCGATGTCGGCGGCGGGGGCCGGTGTCGCCGGCCGGTCGGCGAGGCTCAGGAGGGCGTCGAGCAGGCCTGCCCGGCGCAGTGCGGCGGGCGGGATGGTGGCGAGCAGCGAGCTGATCTCGTGGTCCCCGCGGTCCGCCGTGACCGCCGTTCCTGCCGTCCCTGCCGTCCTCGTGCCGCCGGGTGCGTCGGGTACGAGGCGCCCGGCGAGGTAGCCGGCAACGGCGGCCGGGGTGGGGTGGTCGAAGACCAGGGTCGCGGGCAGCCGGCGGCCGGTGGCGGCGCTGAGCCGGTTGCGGAGTTCGACCGAGGTGAGCGAGTCGAAGCCGAGGTCCTTGAACGCCTGGTCGGGGTCGACGGTCCCGGCTCCGCCGTGGCCGAGGACGTCCGCGACCCGGCCCCGTACCAGGTCGAGCAGGGTGGCGACGCGTTCCTCGGAGGTGAGGGCGGTGAGCCTGCGGCGCAGCGAGTCCGCTTCGGCGGCGTCCGCTCCGGAGGCAGGGCGGCGTGTGGTGCCGGGGACGAGGCCGGAGAGCAGGGCCGGGACGGGTGCGGTCCGGGCGGCCGTCCGCAGCCGGCCGAGGTCGATCTTGACCGGGACGAGCAGCGGTTCGTCGAGGGTGAGCGCCGCGTCGAGCAGGGCCAGGCCCTCGTCGCTGCCGATGGCCGCGGTGCCGCCCCGGGACATGCGCCGCAGGTCGGCGGCGGTGAGCGTGCCGGTCATGGCGCCGCGGCGCTCCCACAGGCCCCAGGCGAGGGACTGGGCGGGCAGCTTCCGGGCCCGGCGCTGCTGGGCGAGCGCGTCCAGGAAGGCGTTGGCTGCCGCGTAGTTGCCCTGTCCGGCGTTGCCGACCGTGGCGGACGCGGAGGAGAACAGGACGAAGGCGGACAGCGGCAGGTCGCGGGTGAGGGCGTGCAGGTGGAGGGCCGCGTCGACCTTGGGCCGCAGTACGTGGCCCATCCGCTCGGGGGTCAGCGACTCGACCGCTCCGTCGTCCAGGACGCCGGCCGCGTGCACGACCGCGCTCAGCGGACGCTCGGCGGGGATCGCGGCGAGCAGGGCGGCGAGGGCGTCCCGGTCGGCGACGTCACAGGCTGCCACGTCCACCAGGGCGCCGAGTCCGCGCAGTGCGGCCACGAGGTCGGCGAGGCCCGGGGTATCGGCGCCGCGCCTGCCGACGAGCAGCAGGTTCCGCACTCCGTGCGCGGTCACGAGGTGCTGCGCCACCAGGCCGCCGAGGGCTCCGCCGGCCCCGGTGACGAGGACGGTTCCGCCGGCGGCGATGCCGGACGGCGTCTCGGGGTCCGGGTTCGGGTCCGGGTCCGTGGGAGTGGTGGCTCTGGTGAGGCGGGCGGCGAGGAGTTCTCCCTCGCGTATGGCCAGCTGGGGTTCGGCTGCGGCCAGGGCCCGGGGCAGCAGGCCGGTCACGGCGGCCGGGTCGTCGGTGTCGATGAGCAGGAAGCGGTCCGGGTGCTCGGACTGGGCGGAGCGGACGAGCCCGCGGACCGCGGCACCGGTGAGGTCGGTGACGTCCTCACCGGCCGCCGTGGCGACCGCGCCCCGGGTGACGAGGACGAGCCGGGTGCCGTCGTCCCACCGCGGGTCGGCCAGCCAGTCCTGGACGAGCCGCAGGGCGTCGTCCAGCGCGGCGTGCACGGACGCGGCGTCGGGCGGGGACGGGAGCTGCGGGGTGTGGTCGCACCAGGCCAGCACCGCGGCGGGCGACGGCGCTCCGCCGTCGATCGCGGCGGCGAGCGCGGCCAGGTCCGGATGGCTGTCCGGGAAGAGGTCCGGACCGCCGAGGACGGTCCAGTGTCCGAGCGGGTCGCCGGGTGCGCCACCGGGCGCCGCCGACCACTCCAGCCGGTAGAGGGATTCGGGGCCGCCGCCGGGGCGAAGGGCGTCCAGGGCGATCGGGCGGACGGCGAGCGCCTCGACGGACGCGACCGGGAGGCCGTTCGGGTCGGCCGCGTCGATCGACACCGACCCGTCCGGCCGGAAGCCGAGCCGTACCCGGAGCGCGGTGGCGCCGGAGGCGTGCAGCCTGACTCCGCTCCAGGAGAACGGCAGTCCGACGGAAGGACGCTCCCGGCCCGGTCCGGCCTCCGGATCGGCGCGCAGGAACAGTCCCTGGAGGGCCGCGTCCAGCAGCGCCGGGTGCACGCCGAAGGCGGAGGCGGACCGGTGCTGGTCCTGGGGCAGGCGCACCTCGGTGAAGACCTCGTCGCCCCGGCGCCAGGCGGTGGTGACCCCGCGGAAGGCGGGTCCGTAGCCGTAACCGGAAGCGTCCAACCGCTCGTACAGGTCGTCGACCGGGATCGGGACGGCCCCGGGCGGGGGCCAGGAACCGGCGTCGTCGGGTGCGGGCGCGGGCTTGCGCGTCGTGGCGTCGGCGGTGAGTGCACCGGTCGCGTGCGCGGTCCACTGCGGGGCCGCTGCGTCCTCGCGGCAGGAGAACAGGTCCAGGGAGCGGCTGCCGTGCGCGTCCTCGGCGCCGACCCGCACCTGCAGGCGTACGGCGGTGTCGGCGGGTATCAACAGCGGTTCCTGGAGCGTCAGTTCCTCGACCGTGTGACAGTCGACCTCGTCTGCGGCGCGTACGGCCAGTTCCGCGAAGGCCGCCCCGGGAAGCAGGACCGTACCGGCCACGGCGTGGTCGGCGAGCCAGGGGTGCGTACGCAGCGACAGCCGCCCGCTGAGCAGCAGTTCGCCCGTGTCCGCCAGCTCGATGGCCGCCCCGAGGACGGGGTGGTCGGCCGGGTCGAGCCCGGCCGCACCCACATCGGCCGCCGCGGTGGGCGCCGGCTCGGGCCAGTAGCGGCTGCGTTGGAAGGCGTACGTCGGCAGCTCGACCCGCCGCGCGCCCGGGAACGCCCCCGACCAGTCCACGCCCAGACCACGCTCC
>NZ_JBHYMK010000104.1:0-13488 GCF_042743065.1 Streptomyces sp. NPDC058872 | reverse complement strand
GTCGCCGACCCCGACCGGAGGTTGTACGCGGAGTTCGGCGTGGAGTCCCACCGCAGGGCGCTGCTCGACCCGCGGGCCTGGCCGGCCGTCGTCCGGGCCGTGCTCCGCAGCGCCTGGCGCCTGCTCCGGGGGCGGGAACGCCCGCCGGCCACCAGCCAGCCCAACGGCCGGCTCGGCCTCCCCGCCGATTTCCTGATCGCCCCGGACGGCCGGATCGCCGCCCTGAAGTACGGCGAACACGTCTACGACCAGTGGTCGGTGGACGAACTCCTCGCCCACGCCGCCGCGCTCGGGCCGGCCGACTGATCAGGGCGTCCAGCCGACCCGGTGCTCCTCCAGGTGGGAGAGGACCGCGTGGTTCGCCTCCCAACCGTCGGGGAAGGAGACCGCCACCCCCAGTTGCACCGGATCCGTCGACGGGTGTTCGTCGAGGAGCTCCGCCACGCCCGCGCGGCACACCACGACACACGCGTGCCGGTGCCGGGAGGCCAGCACGCACAGCCGGCCCGTCTCCAGGTGGAACGCGGTCGCGTCGGGACGTCCCGAGAGGGGGTGGAGGACGACCGTCACGTCGTACTCGCGCCCCTGCAGCCGGTTCGCCGTGTCCACCGTCACGCCCGAGACGCCGAGCCCCGCGAGGGCCGCCCGGACCGCCGCCGCCTGGTCGCGGTGGGCCGTGCCGACGGCGATCCGGTCCGCGGTGAGCGGGACCGGGGCGTCCGAGCGCTCCGAAACGGTGGCGCCGCCCCGGTCCAGGAGCCGACGCACCACCAGGGCGATCGCGCCGACCGCCTCGGGGTCGGTGCGCGGGGTGTGCCGCGCGGGCAGTTCGAGCAGGCCCCAGCCGGACTCGGCCGCCTCGTCCAGCACCCGATCGGGGCCCGAACCGTCCGAGACCACCCCGAAGGACAGCCGTCGGTCCCCGTGCCCGGTGCCGCTGCGGAACGGCGTGTACGGGTAGAAGGCGTCCGAGACCAGCGGCGCCGCCGAGGCCGGCAGTCGCCACGAGACCGGCAGCCGGTGCTGCGGAAGCTCCGGGTTGTGCGCCAGCAGGGTGGAGACGGCCGACGCCGAAGGGTCGTACGCGAGCCCCGCCCACTGCTCCGCACCCACCACCGAGAACGGGTCCAACTGCCCCGGGTCGCCCACGAACAGCGCCCGCTCGAAGAGGCCCGCCACCGCGAGCAAGGCGTCCGAGCGCATCTGGTAGGCCTCGTCGACGATGGCGTGCGCCCACCGCTCGACGTTCTTCACGTGCCCCCACTTGGCGGCCGTGGACAGGACCACCGGCAGCCCGGCCAGCTCGCCGGCCTTCGCCGACTTCCGCACGTTCGCCAAGTCGTCCAGCGCCTTGTCGTACGGGTCGGTGTCGTTCGAGTGCAGCCGGCCGACCTCCAGCTCCGGCTCCTTCTCCGCGAGCCGCAGCACCAGATCGTCCACCTGCGCGTTCGTCTGGGCCACCACCATCAAGGGGCGTCCGGCAGCGGCCAGTTCGAGGGCGGCCCGGACCACCAGGGTCGACTTGCCCGCGCCCGGCGGGGAGTCCACGACCACGCCCCGGGCGGTGCCGTGCAGGGTGTCGGCCAAGATGGCGTCCGTCGCCCGCGCCGCCTCCGCGGAGGGGTCGAACACGGTCGGGTTCACAGGACGTCCTCCGGGGTGATGGCGTCGGGCGGTTCCACGGCGTCCGTCCCGGAGGGGGGACCGCCGTGCGTCCAGGGCGTCTCCTCGGGGTCCGGCAGCTTCGGCCCGACCCGCTGGTCGTGCTCGAACAGCGTCCAGGCGATCCGCTCGCCCTTCGCCGGCACCGAGCCCTCCGCGGGCTCCCTGGACCGGCCCATCCGGTCCAGGACCCGCAGCAGCAGCGAGCCGTCCTCCTCGTACCGCACGAACTCCGCCGTCTGCGGCTTGCCGTCCAGGGAGCGGTACACCCGCACCCGCTCGCCCAGGTGCGGCCGGTCGTCCGTGCGGACCGCGACCAGCGGTCGGGGCGCCGGCCGCTTGGACTCCGTCCACGCCATCACCACCTCGACCACCTCGGCCGTGAACGCCTCGCCCGAGAGCCGCCGCCCCGCCAGGACCAGGGGGTCGTCGAGGGCCTCCTGCGCCTCCAACTGCCCCTGCGCCTGCTCGCGGGCCGCGAGCTTCTGCGCCGCCGTCACCGCGTCGTCCCGGCGCGGCTGCGGCGGCTCCCCGGCCGCCACCCGGTCCCGGTGGCCGGTGAACGACCAGCGGTCGCGGGTCCAGCGGTCCTCGACCCTGGCCCCCTCCGGCAGCTCCCGCAGCAGGCCGATCGCCCGCCAGACCGCCTGCCAGGTCGGCTCCAGCTGGGAGGCGACCAGGCGGCGCACCTCCCGCTCGGCCGCGTGCAGCGCGCCGAGGCCGCTGTCGGCCGCCTCGCCGTCCTCGGCCGCACCGAGCGCCTGCCGGGCCCGGTCGTACCGCTCGATCGCGGGCGCCAACAGCGCGTTGTCGAAGGCCGGATCGGTCGCGGGACCTGCCGGCGGGCACAGCAGCTGCCCCCGGGCGTCCCGGCCCGACCCGGCGCGCAGCGCCGCCTCCGCACCCGACTCCCCCTCGTGCGGGTCGATCCAGGCGAGCAGCGCGCCCAGGTGCTGGTCCTCCAGGGAGGACTGGCCGGTCGCCCAGTGCCGGTTGAGCAGGTCGGTCGCCGAGAGCAGCAGCGAGGCCCCGGGGACCCGGGCCCGCTCGCCGAAGTGCGTCAGCCAGCGTCCGAGCAGCGGCACCCGCGGCGGTGCGGGGAACGGCGCCTCGGGGTCCTGCTCGGCCGTCCGCCGAAACCGCATCGACCGCCCGAGCAGGCGCACGTACTCGACGCCCGCCCGGCTCGGCACGATCAACTGCGGCGCGTCGGCGCACAGCTCGACCTCGACCTTCACCTTCTTGCCCGTCTCGGGGTCGACCTCGCTCCGCTCGGCCGCCTCCACGACCCCCGTGAACGGGTCGAGGTACGCCAGCACCTCCTCGGCCAGATCGGCGAGGAAGGCGAACCGCAGGTCGCGGTCCCGGGGTTGCGGCACCACCAGGAGACGGGGCTCCTCGGGGGCGGTGCCGACGAGCGCGCCCAACGGGGCCCCCGCCTCGCCGGCCGTGGTCAACGGCACCAGGACGAGCGGCCGTTTTGAGAGGTGGCGGTGCCGGACGGTCGCCAGCGGTTGCGCCCGCCCCGACTCGACGGCCTCCATCCGTGCGAGCGTGGAGATCAGCGACATGCCAGGGCCTCCCGGGACGCGGCACGACGACGGTTCAGCAGGGACACGGGCCCTCCCCGGAGGTGCCGGAGGGCCTTGACGCCAGCGCCTCCTCGCGCAGCGCCCGTGCCCGACGCAGGGCGGTGACCGCGGGATCCTCCGGGGCCGCTTCCCCCGCTGCTCCCGCACCGGGGGAGTCCCGCTCGCCGCGCGCCGCCGCCAGGACCTCTCCGACGGTGCTCAGACCGCCCAGCTCGCCCCGCACCGAACGCCCCAGGACCTCCACCGCACCCGCCTCCCGGGAACGCGACCGACAGTGGAAGGCCAACTCGCAGGCGGCCAGGCACTCCGGCGCGTACTGGTGGGGCACGCACTCCACGGCCGTCGTCAACTCTTCCGGGGTCCGCTCCACCACGTCGAAGTCGATGCCCTCCGGCAGGGCCCGGGCGATCTCGTCGATCCGGGTCAGCCTGGCCAGTTGCCGGCGGGTCACCGAACGCTGCTTGCGCACGTCGACCGTCGAGGCCGTCGGCAGGTTGGAGAAGTCCTTGGGACAGACCAGGAGCACCGACTGTGCGACCCGGGCGCCCTCGGTGCGGGCCGCGACCCGCTCCAGGGCGAGCACGTACACGGCGGCCTGACGGGCGGCGGCGCCCACCTTCGCCGCATCGGCCGAACCGTCGACCATCGGGAACGACTTGATCTCCACCACCGTCCACCCGCCGTCCGGGCGGACCACCACCGCGTCCGGCTCCAGGTAGACCGGCGCGCCGGCCACCTCCAGGGCGAGCAACGGATGGTCGAGCAGCGTCCAGGCTCCGGCTCCGGTCGCCTCCCGCAGCGCGAGCGCGGTCCGCGCCACCCGACCCGTGGGCCCGGCCGCCGACAGGTCCGGCACGGACACCTCGCCCGGTTCCTCGACGCCGATCAGCCGCAGCAGTTCGCGTCCGCCGTCCGCCTTGACCTTCGCCTCGAAGGAGTTGCCGCGGACGATCGCGAACTGCGACTGGCCGAACGGGGCGGGCGAGCCGATCTTCGCGGCGAGGGCCGACTTGTCGACCCCGGCCCCGTCCAACAGGGCCCGCCGTCGACAGCCGGGATTGGCGGCGAGCGCCGCGATCGCCCTGGCGTCCAGCGGGCGCGGCACGACGGCCGGGCCGCGCAGCTCAGCGAGTCTTCCCCGG
Source organism: Streptomyces sp. NPDC058872 (assembly GCF_042743065.1). NCBI lineage: Bacteria > Bacillati > Actinomycetota > Actinomycetes > Kitasatosporales > Streptomycetaceae > Streptomyces > Streptomyces sp. NPDC058872. Next base: position 9,092 of record NZ_JBHYMK010000104.1, on the reverse strand, counting down.
GCTTGCGGCTCCGCTCGCTCCGGGGACGCCCCGCTCCGGGGTGTCGTCTGCGGTGGTCGTGACAGACCGCTGTCCAGGGATGCGCTCACCCGTGGAAGTCTCGCATCCACCACGGACAACCGGGGCCGCTTCCGCCCTGCCGCGCAGCCCGTCGGCGAGCCGGAGCACGTACGGGGTGAGGAGCGAACCGGCACCCATCACGGCGGCCCCGGCCACCGCGTCGAGCAGGTAGTGGTTGGCGGTGCCCATCACGACCACCGTGGTGACCAGCGGATACGCCGCTCCGAGGAGCTTGGCGGCCGGTGTCCGTCCGTGCCGCCACAGCATCGCCCCGCACCACAGCGCCCAGCCGACGTGCAGGCTGGGCATCGCCGCGTACTGGTTCGTCAGACCGCCGAGGCCGCGCGGCGCGCTGGCCTCCGCACCCCACCAGCCGTACGCGCTGAAGTGCGCCATCGTGTCGGTGAAGCCGTGCACCGGGGCGAGGAGCCGGGGCGGGCAGGTGGGCAGCAGCGTGAAGCCGACGAGCCCGAGCAGGGTGGACGCCATCAGCCAGGTGCGGGCGGCCCGGTAGTGCCCGGGGCGCCGGTGGAAGAGCCACACCAGGACCGCCGGGGTCACCAGGTAGTGCAGCGAGGCGTAGGCGAAGTCCGCCGGGACCCCGAGCGCGGCGACGTCCGTGAACAAACGGTTCAGCGGGGCCTCGATGTCGATCCCGAGCACCTGCTCCCACCGCAGGAGCGCGAGCCCGTGCTCGACGGCCGAGGCTTCGTCGCCCCGCACCAGCAGCCGCCCGCCGGAGTAGGCGGCGTACACGACGACGATCAGCGACAGCTCCGCCCACCAGCGTGGCCTGCGCATGGATGTGTTCCCCCCGGTCGGTGATCGCCCCGGGCGGGGGGACGCAGAACGGCCCCCGCAGGTTGCCCGGACGCCACCTCCGATTCACGTGGGAGATGATGGAAGGAGGCACGTCCGCACCGTGAACCTCTGGAGCGTCCTTCGCATGGCACCGCGCATCCTGCTCGCCCGACACGGCCAGACCGAGTGGTCACTCCTCGGTCGGCACACCGGCAGGACCGACATCCCGCTGCTCGACGAAGGACGACGCGGCGCGAAGCTGCTCGGGGAGCGACTGCACCGGGCCCCCTGGAACGACCTGCCCGGTGTGGACGTGCGCACCAGCCCGCTGGTCCGGGCGAGCGAGACCTGCGAACTGGCCGGCTTCGGTGACCGGGCCGAACCCTGGGACGCGCTGATGGAATGGGACTACGGGGCGTACGAGGGGCTCACCCCGGAGCAGATCCGGGAGATCCAGCCGGGGTGGTTCATCTGGCGCGACGGGGTCCCCGAGGGGGAGACCCTGGCCCAGCTGTCGGACCGCGCCGACGAGGTCGTGGAGTGGGCCCGCTCCGCCGACCGTGACGTCCTGGTCTTCGCCCACGGCCACATCCTGCGCTCCATAGGCGCGCGCTGGCTCGGAGAGGACGTCTCCTTCGCCTCCCGCGTCCGCCTCGACCCGACGAGCCTGTCGGTCCTGGGGTGGGCGTACGGGGCTCCGGCGGTCGAGCGGTGGAACGACACCGGCCACTTGGAGCGGTGACGTCCGGGACCCCGGTCGGCGGGGGTGGTCGAGGCCCGGCCGGCGTTCCGGTCAGCGGGTGCCGGCCAGCACCCGACCGGTCTCCGAAAGCAGGCCCCGGATCCGGGCCGAGGCGATGCCGTCGAGGGAGTCCATGACGCGCCGCGCTTCGGCCGCGGCCTCGTCCGGTCGACCGGCGTGTGCCAGGTCCTTGGCCAGGTGGGCCCGGTAGAGCGCGAGGTTCCGGGCGAAGTGCGGGTTCTGCAGCACGGCGGCCCGATGGGCGTGGCGGGCCGCCCTGCCCCATTCGCCGAGCGCCGACCAGCACTGGGCCTCCAGGGCCTCCCGCTCCGGCTCGCCGAAGAAGGACATCCATTCCGGGTCGCCGTCGGAGGGGCCCCGGTCGAAGAAGCCGTGCGCCCGGCCGAGGGCCTGTTCGCAGGCGGACCGGTCGCCGAGCCCCGCCCATGCGCCGGCCTCCCGCAGGGAGAGCAGGGAGAGCAGCCGGGCCGAGTCGAGCGCTCGGGCGGCCCGCAGGCCCGCCTGCGCCGCACGGACCGCCTCCCGGTACCTGCCGGTGTCCCGGGCCAGGAACGAGGTGTTGCAGAAGGCGTGCGCCTCCAGGGCCGCGTTCCCCGCCACGCGCGCGGTGGCCAGGGCCTCCGCATAGTGCGAGCGGGCGTCCTCGTGCCGGCCCGAGTCGTGGGCCAGCCAGCCGACGGACAGGGAGAGCTCGCCCGCGCCCGCATGGAGCCGCTCCTCGGTGGAGCGGCGGGACATGCTGCCCGTGTCGAGCAGCGCGTACGCGGCGCGCAGCGGCTGGGCGGCCGTCTTGTAGAGCCCGTCGGCGCCGTGCCGGTCGTCGACCAGCCGGATCTGCCGAACGGCGTCCTCGACGGCCCGCACCTCGGCCTCGCCGATCCGGTGGGTGCCGCGGGGGGAGGGGATCGCGACGGCGGGGCCGCCGAGTCCGAGCGAGGCGACCGCCAGGGTGGCGGAGCCGCTCGTCATGAATGCGCGACGCAGCACGTCGCTCTCCTCATCGTTCCGATGGGTGAGGGCGGCGGGGGGCGATGTCCCGGCCTGTCGCCTGCCGCGAACCGTTTCCCGTGCGGAGAACCCCAGGTCGGAGAGGTCCGAACCGGGAAACATGTGCAGGAAAACCCGCTCGTACGCGTAGTTGGGGCAGCGGATTTCGCCCGCTTCCACGCGCCCGATGTAGCGGGCGTCGCACGCGACCTGTTCGCCGATCTCCCGCGCCGCCCGGCGGACCGCCGCGGCGAACTCCGCCGGCGAGCGCTGTCCGCGGAGCCGACGGAAGGCGAGATTGGGAACTGCCCGTGACATCGCCATGGCCGAGCCCTCTCTGGTGCAGCCGGGTGGTCCGGCGGCAAGAACGTACCTGCTGTGACCGGATGCACACGCTGGGTTTGACTACAAATCGGATATCTCGCCTGCGATCTGCCATGAACTGCCATCCTTTGCGGCGGCATGGCGCCGTAGCCGTTGACGCGCGCGGGCGTTGAACCGTACGGGGAGGGACGAAACGTGCCTCCTCCCGTAGCGAGGAGGGGTTCCATGTCGGAAATCGGTTCGCAGTCGGCCACGCGGCCCGCCCCCGGGGCCGACGGGCCCCAGACCGCCGCCGAAGCCTGGGACCTGGTGACCGTGCCGGTCCGGCAGGGCCTGGAGGCCGTGGACATCCTGCGGCGCGCCGCCGCCCCCGCCGTCGGTTCCGTCGTCCACGACGGAACCTGCGACACCCTCGGCTTCCTGGTGCCGCCGGGCACCGCCGCGGCCTGGGACATGCCGGGCAGCGCCTGCACCCGGACCTCCGGCCGGGGCCTGCGCCTGCCCGAGCTGCCGGAACTGCCCGAACCGGCGGGCGACGCCCCCCGCCCCGCCGGCTGGCTGCTTCCCCCGGGGGACTCCGACCCCGTCACCGATCCGGCCGTGCTGCGCGAGGCGCTCGGCGAGGCGGCCCGGCTCATCGAGGCGGCCGACGGCTGCCGCTGAGGCCGCCGGCCGGGCCCTTCGCGCCCGGCCCGATAATGGACCCGTGGCCAGGAACAAGCAGCGGGACCGGGCGGCTGCGACCGCCCCCGTCACCGAGACCGTCGACGGCGGCCTCGCCGAACTCGTACCCGACCGGGAGCGCCCCCGGGGCTGGACGCTGCTCATCGACGGTGCCCCCCAGTCGTACGTCGACCTCGACGACCCCGCGCACCTCTCCTTCGAGTACCAGCGGCGACTCGGCCACGTCGTCGACCTCGCCGCCCCGCCGAACCGGCCGATCCAGGTGGTGCACCTCGGCGGCGGCGCCTGCACCCTCGCCCGGTACGTCGCCGCGACCCGGCCCCGCTCCACCCAGCAGGTCGTGGAGATCGACGGCCCGCTGGTCCAGTTCGTCCGTCGGGAGCTGCCGTTCGACGGCGCGGCCCGCATCCGGGTCCGTTCCGTCGACGCCCGCGTCGGCCTCGCCAAGGTCCAGGACGGCTGGGCCGACCTCGTCATCGCCGACGTGTTCGGCGGGGCGCGCACTCCGGCCCACCTGACCAGCACCGGGTTCCTCGCCGAGGTGCGCCGGGTGCTGCGTCCCGACGGCCGCTACGCGGCGAACCTCGCCGACGGGCCGCCCCTGACCCACCTGCGCGGCCAGATCGCCACCGCCGCCGCCGTCTTCCCCGAACTGGCGCTGGTCGCCGACCCCACGGTCCTGCGGGGGCGCCGCTTCGGCAACGCGGTGCTGCTCGCCTCCGACCGGGAGCTGCCGGTGGCCGAACTGACCCGCCGGGTCGCCACCGATCCGCATCCGGGCCGGGTGGAACACGGGCGCGCGCTCGCCGACTTCGCCGGGGGAGCGGCGCCCGTCACCGATGCGAGCGCCAAGCCCTCCCCCGCTCCGCCGGCCTCCGTCTTCCGCTGATCCCTACGCCTGTCGGTCCTCGATCTCCACCCGGGGCGCGGTGTCGTGCCACAGGCAGAAGACCGACAGTTCGCGGCCGTCCTTGGTGAAGGTGACCCGGATCCAGGTCGGCTGCTTCCACACCTGCATCTGCCAACCGGACGCGGGAGTCGCCGCGACCAGTTCGGCCGAGGACTCCCCGAGGTCGAAGGTGACCCGGCCGCCGTCCACCGGGTACGTCTTCACCTCCGAGCCGGAGTCCGACCCGGCGGGCGGGGCGACGGGGGCGACGGGGGCGCCGGTCGTCGCTGCGGGACGGTGCGAAGGGGAGGCGGTGGGGGAAGCGGGAGGGGTGGCGGCCCCGCTCGGAGCGGTCTCCACAGCGGTCGGCGCGGTGGGCGGGGTGCCCTCGGGCCGCCGGGTGGAGGAGGTCAGGGGTTCGGTGTCCGCCGCGTCCGGCACGTCGGTGGTGCCGACCGGCAGGGGCAGGGCGCGCGGCGGGTCGTACACCGTGCCGGACAACACGGTGTGCACCCCCCACCAGGACAGGGTGACCGCCGCGCCGGTGGCGAGCGACCAGGCCAGGGCGTGAACGAGTCCTCTTCGCACCGGGACATAGTGCACCACCCGTTCCGGGGCGGTGCGGGAGGGTGGACGTTGCCCGGGCCCTCACTCGAATGGCGTACGGTGCCGCCCATGGCAAGTGTGCTCGTGGTCGAGGACGACCCGTTCGTGCGCTCCGCCCTCATTCGGCAGTTGTCCGACGCCTCCCACGCGGTACGGAGCGTCGGCACTGCTCTGGAGGCGCTGCGCGAGGTCGCCCATTTCCGGTTCGACGTCGTGATCCTGGACCTCGGTCTGCCCGATCTGGACGGATCCGAGGCGCTCAAGATGCTGCGCGGGATCACCGACGTCCCCGTGATCATCGCGACCGCCCGGGACGACGAGGCCGAGATCGTGCGGCTGCTGCACGCCGGGGCGGACGACTACCTGGTGAAGCCCTTCTCCGTCGACCACCTCTCGGCCCGGATGGCCGCCGTGCTGCGCCGCTCCCGGGGGGCCGCCGGCGAGCCCCCGTCCTCCCCGGTCCTCCGGGTCGGCGGGCTCACCGTCGACCCGCTGCGCCGTCAGGCCGAACTGGACGGGACCTCGCTGGACCTGACCCGGCGCGAGTTCGACCTCCTGGCCTTCCTCGCCGGGCGTCCCGGCGTCGTCGTCCCCCGCAAGGAACTGCTGGCGGAGGTCTGGCAGCAGGCCTACGGTGACGACCAGACCATCGACGTGCATTTGTCATGGCTGCGTCGCAAATTGGGCGAAACGGCCGCCCGACCCCGCTATCTGCACACCCTGCGCGGGGTGGGCGTGAAGCTGGAACCGCCCCGGGAGCCGCAGCCGTGAGGTGGGCCCTCGTCAAGGTGTCGCTGGCCGTCACCGTCATGGTCGTCTTCGCCTTCGCCGTCCCCCTCGGGCTCGTCGTCCAGGAGATGGCCCGTGACCGGGCGTTCTCCAACGCGGAACGCCGGGCCGCCGGACTGGCCCCCGTCCTCGCGATCACCACCGACCGCGAGGAACTCGACAAGGCCGTCGCCACCACCGAGGACGGGGCCGCGGGTCGGCTCGCCATCCACGTGCCCGCCGTCGAACCCGTCGGTGCGCCGCTGGAAATCGGAAGCCGGCGGGCGGCCCCCGAGGAACTCGCCGCCACCCGCCGGCTCGGCCGGGCCTCCATCGCCGAGGTCCCCGGTGGCTTCGCCCTGCTCCAGCCGACCGCGCTCAGCAGCGGTCAGGTCGCCGTCGTCGAACTCTTCGTCCCCGAGGGCGAGGTCAGCAACGGCGTCACCACCGCCTGGCTCGTCCTCGCCGGCGTCGGGATCGCCCTGGTCGTCGGCTCCGTCGCCGTTGCCGACCGCCTCGGCGTCCGCATGGTCCAGCCCGCCCAGCGGCTCGCGGGCGCCGCCCACGACCTGGGTGAGGGCAAGCTCGGGGCGCGGGTTCCCGAGGAGGGGCCGACCGAGCTCAAGTCGGCGGCCGTCGCCTTCAACTCGATGGCCGACCAGGTCGTCCAACTGCTCGCCAACGAACGCGAACTGGCCGCCGACCTCTCCCACCGGCTCCGCACCCCGCTCACCGTGCTCCGGCTCAACGCGGCCTCCCTCGGTTCCTCCCCGGCCGCCGAGCAGACCCGCACGGCCGTCGAGCAACTGGAACGCGAGGTCGACATCATCATCCGTACGGCCCGGGAGGCGAAGCCGCAGACCCAGGCCACCGGGCCCGGCGCCGGCTGCGACGCCGCCGAAGTGGTCCGGGAACGGATGGACTTCTGGTCGGCGCTCGCCGAGGACGAGGGGCGGCGGGTCCGGGTCGCGGGCGTCGAACGCCCGGTCCGCATCCCGGTCGCCCGCCCCGAACTCGTCGCCGCCCTCGACGCCCTGCTCGGCAACGTCTTCCGGCACACCCCGGAGGGCACCGCCTTCTCCCTCGATGTCCACAACGGGGACGACGCCGTCATCGTCCTGGTCTCCGACGCCGGACCCGGCATCGTCGATCCGGCCGCCGCGCTGGCCCGGGGCAACAGCGGCGGCCGGGACGGCTCCACGGGCCTGGGGCTCGACATCGTGCGACGGATGGCGGAGGCCACCGGCGGCGACGTCCGGATCGGACACTCGGTCCTCGGCGGGACCGAGGTGCGGATCTGGATCGGCCTCGACGGGCGGCGCCCGGGCGGTGCCACGGGTCGCCGCGGCCACCGGACCGCCCGCCGGCGCAAGGCCCCGGGGGCCCGCCGGCCGGCCGGCGCATGAGCCCTCGCCGGAGCGAACCTTTCCTGGTTCCGATGCCTTCCTTAAGCGGAGCCTAAGGATCCCCATCCCGGTCCCGAGAAGGGCTTTTGTCCGTTCCCCTCTCGCTAGCGTGCTGCCGCACCCCACCCCCGGCACACAGAGGCAGGCACGCGATGGGCACGAGTTCGCACCGGCGCAGGACGAGCATCCGGACCAAGGTCGTCGGCGCGGCCGTCGCGGCAGCGGTCGTCGGCGGCGCCGCCTTCGCGCTCACCGGCACCGCCCAGGCCGCCTCCGTCGGCGCCGCCTACACCAGGACCAGCTCCTGGACCGGCGGCTACACCGGCCAGTACGTCGTCACCAACGAGACGACCGCCGCCCAGTCCGACTGGACCCTGGAGTTCGACCTCCCCGCCGGAACGACCATCGGCTCGCTCTGGAACGGCGAGCACACCGTCTCCGGCACCCACGTCACCGTGAAGCCCGCGAGCTGGAACAAGCAGCTGGCCCCCGGCCAGTCCGTCACCGTCGGCTTCGTCACCTCCGCACAGGGCCGGGCCGACGACCCCGTCAACTGCCTCATCAACAAGGCCGCCTGCTCGGCCGGGGGTGCCACCCCCACCCCCAGCGGACGCCCCACCGAGCAGCCGACCGCCACCCCGTCGACCACCGCCACCGCGAGTCCGCAGCCGACCGCCACCACCGACCCGAAGCCGACCGGCACGGCGACCCCCACGCCCACCGCCACCACCCCGACCCCCACGCCCACCGCGACCGGCACCCCCGCCACGGCCGCCCGGTACGCCCCGTACGTCGACACCTCGCTCTACCCGGCGTACGACCTGCTCGCGACCGCCGACGCCACCGGCGTGAAGGAGTTCAACCTCGCCTTCATCACCTCCGGCGGCTCCTGCGCCCCGCTGTGGGGCGGCGTCACCGACCTGGCGAACGACAGGGTCGCCGCCCAGATCGGAGCCCTGCGCGCCAAGGGCGGTGACGTCCGGGTCTCCTTCGGCGGCGCCGCCGGTCACGAGCTGGCCCTGAACTGCTCGACCCCCTCGGCGCTCGCCGCCGCCTACGGCAAGGTCATCGACCAGTACCGGCTCACCAAGGTCGACTTCGACATCGAGGGCGCCGCGCTGCCCGACACCGCCGCCAACACCCGCCGTTCACAGGCGATCGCCCAGCTCCAGAAGTCCCACCCCGGGCTCGACGTCTCCTTCACCCTGCCCGTCATGCCCGAGGGCCTGACCCAGTCGGGCGTCGCCCTGCTCGCCGACGCGAAGAAGAACGGCGTCCGCATCGACGCCGTCAACATCATGGCGATGGACTACGGACCGGCGTACAGCGGCGACATGGGGACGTACGCGATCCAGGCCGCGACGGCGACCCACGGCCAGCTCAAGGGCGTTCTCGGGCTCTCCGACGCCGCAGCCTGGAAGGCCGTCGCCGTCACCCCGATGATCGGCGTCAACGACGTCGCCAGCGAGGTCTTCACGGTCGCCGATGCCACCCAACTCGTCGACTTCGCCAAGTCCAAGGGGATCGGCTGGCTCTCGATGTGGTCCTCGACGCGCGACAAGCAGTGCGCCGCGGGCGCCGTCAACCACGCCGACGCCACCTGCTCCTCGATCCTCCAGCAGCCGCTGGCCTTCACGAAGGCCTTCGCCGCCTACGAGTGACCGGACCCCCGAGTCCCCCACGCGCGCGCCCCGGTCGGCCCCCACCCACCCCGTTACCTTTTCCGTGGCCCTGAAATGGGGCTCCTGGCCTCCGGGCCCGGCATGACTGTTGCCCCCTGTCGAAGGCATGACCTGGGGGGTGG